>CAZXNY010000398.1:0-2791 GCA_964642205.1 uncultured Caulobacteraceae bacterium | reverse complement strand
GCCTGGGGCCGGAATCGAACCAGCGACACGCGGATTTTCAATCCGCTGCTCTACCGACTGAGCTACCCAGGCGCGCCGTCTCGGCGGGCTGGCTCTATAGCGGTGCGCCCGCGCGCCGTCCATCACGCCTTTGGCGCCCCTTTCCGCCGGGCGACCGCTTGACCCTCGCGTCACCCGGCCGCACCCTGCCCGCCAACCAAAGAAACATAAGGGAGGCCGGTTATGGAACGCGCCTATGACGTGGTGATCCGCGGCGGGACTGTCTTTGACGGGACCGGAAGCGAAGGCCGCGAGACCGATATCGGCGTCAAGGACGGCATGATCGCCGCCGTCGGCAAAATCTCCGGCAACGGCCGTGAAGAGGTCGACGCCCGCGGCAAAATCGTCACGCCCGGCTTTGTCGACGTGCACACGCACTATGATGGCCAAGCGACGTGGGATGAGCGCATGCAGCCCTCGTCGTGGCACGGCGTCACCACTGTCGTGATGGGTAATTGCGGCGTCGGCTTCGCGCCGTGCCGCCCGGACGATCACGACCGTCTCATCCGCCTCATGGAAGGCGTCGAAGACATTCCCCATCCCGTGCTCGCGCAGGGTCTCAAGTGGAATTGGGAAAGCTATCCCGACTATCTCGACGCAATCGCCGAGCGGCGCTTCGACGTCGATATCGGCTCGCAGCTCCCGCACGCGGCGCTGCGCGTCTACGTGATGGGCGAGCGCGGAGCCAACCGCGAACCTGCGACGGAAGCCGACATCAACGCGATGAGCGCCATCGCAAAACGCGCGATGGAAGCCGGCGCGCTTGGTTTCTCCACGTCACGCACGCTCAACCACCGCACCAGCGATGGCCAACCGACGCCAACACTCACCGCCGGTGAAGACGAACTCACCGGCATCGCAATGGGCCTCAAGGCCGCCGGGAAAGGCGTGCTCCAGGTCGTCAGCGACTTCACCGATCCGGAAGCCGAATTCGCGATGCTCCGCCGCATCGTGGAAAAGAGCGGCCGGCCGCTCTCGTTCTCGCTGCTGCAAAGCCCGATCGCGAAGGACACGTGGAAGCTTCAGCTAAAAATGCTGGAAGACGCCGTCGCAGCGGGCCTCGAAATGCGCGCGCAAGTCGCGCTGCGCCCCGTCGGCCTGCTGTTCGGGTTCGAACTCACGGCCAACCCGTTCTCGACGCACGCGACGTATCGCGAAATCGCCAAACTTCCCTTCGCCGAGCGCATTGCGCGCCTGCGCGATCCGGAATTCCGCGCCCGCCTGCTCGTCGATCACTCGACGAACCCGGATGGCTCGAAGCGCCTGATGGCGTGGGAGCGGCAAATCCTGATGAAGGATTCGCCCGACTACGAACCGACACCTGATCAAAGCGTCGCCGCCGAAGCGGCGCGGCGCGGCGTCTCGCCCGAGGAGGTCGCGCTCGATCACATGATGTCGAACGATGGGCGCGGCATGCTCTATCTGCCGTTCCTGAACTACACCGAAGGCAACCTCGACCCCGCTTACGCAATGATGATGCACAAGCACACCGTACCCGGCCTCTCAGACGGCGGCGCGCATGTCGGCATGATCTGCGACGGTTCGTTCCCGACATCGAACCTCACGCTCGGCACACGCGACCGCACCCGCGGCCCCAAAGTGCCGCTCGCTGCGATGATCAAGATGCAGTCGCGCGACACGGCCGAAGCGCTCGGCCTCTACGATCGCGGCCTCATCACGCCCGGCTATCGCGCCGACATCAACGTCATCGACTACGACAAGCTGCATCTGCATGCGCCGCAAGTGGCGTACGACCTGCCAGCAGGCGGGCGCCGTCTCATCCAGCGCGCCGATGGCTATGTCGCGACGATGGTCGCGGGCCAGATCACCTATCGCGATGGCGAACCGACCGGCGCACTGCCTGGCCGGCTCTTGCGCGGCGCGCAATGCGCGCCCGTGGCCGTGGCTGCCGAATAGGAGGGCGCGATGCGCGAACTCGAAAAACACTGCGAGTGGACCGCCGACGACATGCGCGATCCGGCGCTCTGGACCGAGACGCTGACGAAGGACGAGGCCGAAGAAATCGACGCAGCACTCCGTCACGCCCAAGGCGTATCCAGCAATCTGTTGGAGATCGGGGCGCGGGAATTTCCGCTGCCGAACGTCGCCGCCAAAATCGCGCGCATCAAGGAAGAGCTGGTCAATGGCCGCGGCGTCGTGCGCCTGCGCGGCGTCGATCGCGCGCGCTACAACAACGATGAGATGTGCCTCATCTATTGGGGCGTCGGCGCCCATCTCGGCAAACCCTGGGCGCAAAACGCCAAGGGCCACGTGCTGGGCGACGTCACCGATCACGGCAAAGCGCCGGACGATCCCACCTCACGCGGCAACGAAATCGGCGGCGTGAAGCTACCGTTCCACTGCGACGGCTCCGATCTCGTCGGCCTCATGTGTCTCGATCCGGGCGCTGAAGGCGGCCTATCGCGCGTCGCCAATTGCGTCGCGCTCCACAACACGCTGGTGCGCGAGCGGCCTGATCTCGCCGAAGCGCTCTACCAAGACCTGCCCTACGACTTCCGCGGCGAGCAGCGCCCCGGCTCCAAGCCCTATTACTTCGTGCCCGGCTTCACCGATTGGGGCGATCGCCTCTTCATGCGGCTCATCCCGCCCTACATCTTCGCCTCACAGCGCCACCCCGAAGCGCCGCGCCTCACGCCGCTGCAACACGAAGCGCTGATGTGGATCGTTGAGACCGCCGAGAGCGGCCGCTTCAACGTCGAAATGGCGTTCGAAGCGGGCGACATGCAGTTCA
>CAZXNY010000397.1:0-2792 GCA_964642205.1 uncultured Caulobacteraceae bacterium | reverse complement strand
GAACTCGATGTTCATGCCGCGGCTCCGCGCGTGAGGCGCTGAACGATGTCGCGCGCGAGATCGTCAGCGACGGCGCCGACTTCGGTGAGCGCCTTGGCGCGCATTTCCGCAATGCGCTTTTCGGCGGTGGCGCCTTGAGCGGAAAGCTCCGCGTCGGCCTTGGCCTGATCGGCGGCGAGGGCGGCGGTTGCGGCCGCGCGCTCTTCATCGATCATGCGGCGCGCTTCGGCGCGCGCTTGCGCGGCCGTGCGCTCCATATCGATCCGGGCGGCTTCCGCGGCGGCGCTTTCGGCGGCCGCCGCATCGAGATCGCCCTTCAGCGTCGCCGCGCGATTGTCGAGCACGGTCTGCACCTTCGGCAGCACGAAGCGCGAAAGCACGAAGTACAGAACGCCGAACGTGATCGCGAACCAGACCAGCTGGCTCGCGAACAAGCTCGCGTCGAAGGGCGGGAAGCTCGCCTCGTGCCCGCCGCCATGGGCGGCGGCATCCGCTGCGCCATGGGCGGCGTCTGTCGTTACGGCGTGCGGCGCGTCGGCCATGTGTGCTGCTCTTAGAGGGCGAACAGCAGGAGAAGCGCGATCAGCAGCGAGAAGATGCCGAGCGCTTCGGTCACGGCGAAGCCGAAGATCAGGTTGCCGAATTGCTTCGGCGCTTCCGACGGGTTGCGCAGCGCGCCTTGCAGGAAGTTGCCGAAGATGATGCCGACGCCAACGCCGGCGCCGCCCATGCCGATGCACGCGATACCAGCGCCGATGAATTTTGCGGCTTCAGCGTCCATTGTGATCTCTCTCCAGTGATACTTGCAAAGATGGTTGAGGGCTTAGTGGCCCGGGTGAAGCGCGTCGTTGAGATAGACGCAGGTGAGCATGGCGAAGACGTAGGCCTGCAGGAACGCGACCAGGAATTCGAGCGCGTAAAGTCCGACTGTCATGGCGAGCGGAAGGATCGCGCCCGCAACGCCGATCGCGCCGGCCGCGGCCATCATCGGAATGAAGCCGGCGAACACTTTGAGCACCAAGTGACCCGCCAAAATGTTTGCCCAGAGACGAACCGCGTGGCTGAGGGGGCGCGAGAAGAACGAGATGATCTCGATGATCATCACGAACCACAAAATGTACCACGGCACGCCGGACGGCACGAAAATCTTGAAGAATTTGAAGCCGTTCTTCCAAAGCCCAACGATGAGCACCGTGAAGAACACCATCAGCGCCATCGTGGCGGTGACGACGATCTGGCTCGTCGGCGTGAAGAAGTACGGGAACATCCCGATCATGTTCGAGGCGAAGATGAACAGGAAGAGCGTGAACACGAAGGGGAAGAAGCGCTTCACGCCTTCTTCGCCGGCGCTGTCGCGCACCATGTTCTGAATAAAGCTGTACGCCGTCTCGGCGACCGTCTGCATGCGGCCCGGCACGAGGGCCGCAGGCTTCATCGCTTGAGTCATAAAGAGAGCGGCGGCCCCGACGCCTGCGACCATGAAGAGGCTCGCGTTCGTGAACGTCGCATCGACGCCAATGAACGGCACCTCAAGCGCCGGCAGGCCCGGCACGGGATTGATGTGAAACTGGTGGATCGGGTCGTTCGCCACGCCGTAAAGGCCCTCAATCCTCGTCGTCCGGAATGGACGGCGCATTCGGATCCGTCGGATTGGCCCGCGAATAGGCGCCTGCGAGGCGCACGACATTCACGACACCGGTCACGAACCCAAGCGAAAGGCCGATCACGAGACCCCACGGCTCAGTGTGGAGAAAGTAATCCGCCCCGTACCCGAGCAGCGCCCCAACCAAAATCGCCGCGCCAAACTCCCCGCCAAATCGAAGCGCCAGCGAACTGGCGTTTGACGGCGGCGACGGCGAGGGCGGCGCGTTCCGCCTCTGCGCTTCGCCAACTTCGCGGCGCAGAGATGAAAGTGCGTCGTCCTTTGGCGGCTTATTATGATCAGCCATCGAACGGTCTTGCCCGCGCACGGAAAACGCCATGCCCCCCGGTCGCGCGCGCGGCGGAACGTAGAGGCGCCCCGATTTGAGGTCAAGGCGAGGAAAGGGGCTGTTTTCCCGTGTAAATTCAAGCGCGTGACAGGATGACGCGCGCGCAAATCCGGCAAATCGGCGCTCGCGCCGAATCCCGTCCTAGCAACCGGCCGCGCGGCGGTGGCTGTTGGCGCGCGCAGCGCCCGGTTGGCCCCCGATCGCGCGGTAGAGATTGGCCGCTTCGCTGAGCGCTTCGCAGGCTTCGCGCCGGCGGTTGAGATCGAGCGCCCATTCGCCATACGCGCCATAGAGCGAGGCGAGGAAAATCTGGCGCCGCTCCCGCAGGCGCGGCGAGTTGTCGACGGCTTGCGTGATGCGCGCGATGGCGCGGGAGAGCCCATCGCCATCGCCCTCGCGCGCGGCGATCTGCGCCGCGAGGCGCGCGGCGTAAAACTGGTTCGGGGGCGCGGCGTCATAGGATGGCGAGTTGCGCGCGAGGTCGAGTTCGGCGCGGGCGGCGGCGAGCGCGCCAGTCTCGGCCGCCTGCATGCCGAGCACGATGTGGCCGTAGGCTTCATTCGGCCCGCCCATCGCCCCGCGGGCGCCGGCACGGCAGAGCGCGGCGGCCGCGTCCGCATGTCCAGCCATGACGCCGGCGGCGCAGGTGTGCAGGATCATGGTGGTTTGCGGCGGCGCGCCGGTGCGTTCGCGTTCGGCGATGAAGGCGCGCCCATCGCTCCAGGCGCCGTCAAAGTCGCCTTGCGCGAGCAGGGTGAGGAGCCAGCCTTGCTGGCTGTCGCGCTCATGGCCGGGGAGCGC
>CAZXNY010000396.1:0-2794 GCA_964642205.1 uncultured Caulobacteraceae bacterium | reverse complement strand
AAGACAAAATCGACCGCGCGGCCTGGAATTGGGACGCGTGCGCGCAGAACGAGTTCTGGTGCCCCGACGCAGCCGCAGCACGGCGCTGGGAAGCGCTGCTCGACGCGACGCGCAAATCCGGCTCCTCCGTCGGCGCCGTGATCGAAGTGCACGCGTCGAACGTGCCGCCCGGCTGGGGCGCGCCGATCTACGCCAAACTCGACGCGGACCTCGCCGGCGCCATGATGAGCATCAATGCCGTCAAGGGCGTCGAAATCGGCGCGGGCTTTGGTGCAGCCGAACTCTCCGGCGAAGAAAACGCCGACGAGATGCGCGCCGGCAATGACGGCCGCCCGCGCTTCCTCTCCAACAACGCGGGCGGCGTGCTCGGCGGCATCTCAACCGGCCAAGACGTCGTCGTGCGCTTCGCCGTAAAGCCCACCTCCTCGATTCTCACGCCGCGCCAAAGCGTGACGAAGGACGGCGCCGAGACGGATGTGCGCACAACCGGCCGCCACGATCCCTGCGTCGGCATCCGCGCCGCCCCCGTCGGCGAAGCGATGATGGCCTGCGTGCTGGCGGATCACATGCTGCGCCACAGGGCGCAGGTGGGTTAGTTCAAACAATGCGCGCCCTCGTTTCATCGCCAGACGGCCCCAGCCTCGCGGAAGTCCCGCAACCTGCGCCCAAGCCAGGACAGGTCTTGGTGAAGGTGGCGGCCGCCCCGCTCAACCGCGCCGATCTCGCGATGCTGAAGGGCCGGCCGCACGGCGCCGTCGGCGGCATGGGCGCGCCGCTCGGCCTCGAATGGGCCGGAGAGATCGCGGCGCTTGGAGACGGCGTTGAAAATTGGCGCGTCGGCGATCGCGTGATGGCCGCGAGCGGCGGCGCGTTCGCCGAATACACGCTCGGCCACGCCGCGACGATCGCGCGCGTGCCCGCGCAGATCAGTCTCGCCGACGCATCGACCATGCCCGTCGCGATCCAGACGATGCATGACGCCATCGCCACCGCCGGCGCATTTCAGCCCGGCCAAAGCGTGTTGATCCAGGGCGCGAGTTCCGGCGTCGGCCTCGTCGGACTCAAGATCGCGAAACATCTCGGCGCCAGCTTGGTGATCGGCACGTCCACATCGCCGGACAAGCGCGCACGCTTGGCGGAGTTTGGCGCCGATCTCGCGCTGGATTCGAACGATCCGGGCTGGGTTCAGCAAGTGCTCGACGCAACAGACGGCAAAGGCGTCGATCTCGTCGTCGATCAACTGGCGGGCGCGCTCCTTAACGCCGCCATGAGCGCAACGCGCGTCGGCGGGCGCATCGTCAATGTCGGGCGCATGGCGGGGGACCGCGAAACCTTCAACTTCGATCTGCACGCGCTCCGGCGCATCACCTATGTCGGCGTGACGTTCCGCACGCGCACCGGGCGCGAGACGGCGGACGTGATCACACGCGCCCACACCGCCCTCGCCCCCGCGATCGCAGCCGGTGATTTCATCGTGCCAATCGACAGCCGCTTCCCGCTCACCGAAGCAGACGCCGCGTTCGCAAAAATGCGCGCCAACACGCACTTCGGAAAAATCCTGCTGACGCCCTAGCTGGGAGCGCCGCTGCGGGGGCTCGTCATAGCGCGCTTTGACCACCGTCAAAACGCGCAGCCCGCCAGCCCGTACCTTGAGCGCGACGAGCGAGGGGTGCGGCGTGACAGATCTTGGAACTCTTCTCGTGAAAAACGGGCGCGCCGAAGCGCGCATGACGCGCCGGTTCGCGTACGCGCCGCGCCAAGTCTGGACTCTTCTCACCGATTCCACACGCCTGCCCGAGTGGCTCGCGCCCGGCACGATTGAGGCGCGCATCGGCGGCAGCGCAAAGCTCAACTTCGTCGACAGCGGCATTGTCATCGACAGCAAGATCTCTGCCTGCGAACCTCCGCGCCTGCTTGAATATTCCTGGAGCCGCCCCGGCGACCCGCTCCGGCCTGTGCGTTGGGAATTGTCGGAAGACGGCGTGGGCACAACAACGCTGACGCTCATGCTTTCTTTGCCTGCGGCCGAGGACGCCGCCCGAAGTTGCGCAGGCTGGGAAGCGCATCTTGAAATGCTCGAAGCCGCGCTGGAAGGCGTGCCGATCAAGTTTCCGTTCGAACGCTTCAAGGCGAGCCGGGAAACCTACAACCAAATCCTCGCGAAGAGCGGCTAGAGCGCCTTCACCAGCAGCAACGTCGTCAGCCCGCTGTCCCATTCCAAGTCGGGATAGCGATCCTTCTCCACGTAGCCGCGCGCCGCATAGAAAGCTTGGCTGTTTGCGTTGAACGTATCCGTCTCCAAACGCACCGCCTTGAAGCCAGCGTCGGCGATCACGCGTTCCGCGTAATCCATCAGCGCCGCGCCCGCGCCCCGGCGCGCGTGGCTGCCGCGCACATGCAGCGCGTTGATGAAATCGCCTTCCCAATCGACGAGCCCGACGACGGCGCCATCGATCTCCGCGACCATGAACTCCATGCCGCGTTCACGCACGAACGCACGCGGCCGGTTTTCGCGCCGCTGCTTTTCCACCGCTTCTGGCGTCAGTTGCGGCCGCCACGTGGAATCGAACGTGTCTTGGAGGATTTCCTCCAGCACCGCGGCGTCTTCCGCGCGCGCGGGGCGAACAACGATCGTCATCGTTCGAGCCAAGCGAAAGCGCGCGCGATGAACGCCGCGCCGTCTTCGCGTACCGGTTCGCCATGCGCCATCAATACGCGCGCGGCGGGCCAAGCGCGAATGCGCGCAAGACTTTCGCGCGCGGCGGCGCGGTCGCGCACGGCCATGCGGAACTTG
>CAZXNY010000395.1:0-2799 GCA_964642205.1 uncultured Caulobacteraceae bacterium | reverse complement strand
GAAGCTTTGCGCGCGGAATTGATGGCCTTCGCACGCGAAAAACTCGCGCATTTCATGGCCCCCAAGAGCATCGACTTCATCGAAGAGATGCCGCGCCTGCCTACGGGCAAGCTCTACAAGCGCATCCTGCGGGACGCGTACTGGCAAACGGGCGCCAAGATCTAAAATCCAGGCGTCCTAAATCCTATCTTCAGAGCGGCGCAGCCATGAAAAAGGCGCGCTCGCCCGCCATTGGGCCAGCGCGCGCGGGAAGGTTCCCGCGCGTTAGAACTTTCGCAACGGATCGACGTTGGCCCGCTGATGCCAGACACGTTGGAGCAGAGCCGCGTCCAGGAGGCGCCGGATGACGACGCGCCCCACGGCGCGCCGCCTCCGCGTGTCTCCCGCCGCACGCTCACCATCGCCTCCGCCGTGGGCCTAGGGCTCATCGTTGGCTTGGGCGCCGCGTGGGTGTGGCGCGCGCCGCTCGCCGCCGCGCTGATCCAGCAAAATCTGGGCGCCGTCGGCGTCGAAAGCGATTTCCAAATCGCGCGCCTCGATTTCGCGGGGGCCGAACTCACCGATCTCCGTCTCGGCGCTGAAGAAGAGCCCGATCTCACCATCGCCAGCGCGCGCGTGGGTTTCGCCTGGGCGCCGCTGCCGCGCCTCACGCTCGTCCATCTTGAAGCGCCGCGCTTGCGTGCGCGCGTCAGCGAAGAGGGCGTCACGCTCGGCCAACTCGATGCGTTCCTGAAGGGCGGCGCGCGCACCGATGGCGGCGCGGGCTTGCCGCGCATGCGCCTCGAAATTGTCGATGGCCGCGCTGATGTCGCAACGCCGTTCGGCGCCATGCCGATCGCGTTCCAGTCCTGGGGCCGCATCGGCACGGACTTCGCCGCTGTCGCGACGCTGGCGCCCACGTCGCAAACCGCCAACGGCGCAACGCTCACGAATGCAGAAGCAGCCCTCGCCGTGCGCGCCGACAATGGCGGCCTCAACGCCGAACTGGAAGCGAGCGCACAGGCGCTCGCCCGCGCGCGCCTCACCGCACAAAACGCGCGTCTAGCGATCCATTTCGCGGCGCCCGTCGATCTCTCGCGCGGCGCGCTGCGCGCAACGTTCACCGCGAACGAAGCGGGCGCGGCGGGCGTGGCGAGCGAGCTGCCGCGTCTTGATCTCACGCTGGATTCGCCAGAGCGCCTCGCCGCCTGGCAGGGCGCTGCGATGCTAACGGCGGAGTCGGTGCAGCAGGGCGATGCGCTCCGTGCATCCGGTCCGGCGCTCGCAGCGAACATCGCGCTCAACACCGGCCGCCCATTAACGCTCGACATTGCGGGCCGCCTCTCCGCGCCAAACGTCGCGCTCACCAACGAAGGCCGCGCGCAATTCTCGCGCGCGTGGCCCGAACTCGGCGCGCTCCCCGTCGGCCCGCTCTCGCTTGCACTGCGCGATGCGCTCTTCGCCGCCGCCCGCGATGCGCGAGTCGAAGCGCCCTTCACCGTCGCCGCGCGCGACGAGCGGATGACGTTCACGATCAATCGCCCGGTCGAGATCAACGGCGCCGATGGCGCGCGCATCTCGCTCACCCCGCGCGCCGCGGATTCGCCGCTGCTCCTCGTCGATCTCGCCAGCGGCGCGATGAACGGCGCAGGGCGCCTCGCGCTCTCCGGTGGCGCGCTCCCAACCGCCACGCTCGACGTGACGCGCTTTGCCGCCTCATCGCAAACGCCGTTCCAAATGGCGGGCGCGCTTTCGATCCCGGATTATCGCGCCCGCAACGCCGCGCTCTCCGCGCCGAACGCAACGCTCGCGCTCGCCCAAGAAGCCGATGCGCTCACGGTGCGCCTCACAGGCTCCGCCAAACTCACCGGCCCGCTCGGCGGCGGCGCGGCGAGCGTCACCGATCTGGAAGCGCCGTTCGATCTCGCGATGTCGTTCGGGCAAGGCATGCGCGTCGCCAACGCCGGCGATCGCTGCATCCCCGCGCGCTTCGGCGCACTCAATCTGCCCGGCCTCACGTTCCGCAATGGCGCAGCGCCGCTGTGCGCCGAGCCGGACGGCTTCTTCGCGACGAGCGCGCAAGGCGCCGTCTCCGGCGGCGTCACGCTCGCGCCCATCGCCTTCACCGGCCACATGCAAGGCAACGCGTCGCAACGCGCCACGCTGAACGCGCCGCGCGCCACGATCCGCTTCGGTGGCACGAACGCGCGCCTCACGATGGATGCGGCGCTCGAAACGCCCGCGCTCTCCGTCGCGCTCGCGCCAGATCACACCGTCAACGTGCGCGGCGAGGCCGTCACCGCGCAGATGATCGCGACGGGCGGCACATGGAGCGCCGAAGGCGCCATCGCGAACGGCATCGTCGATGATGCAACGCTCCCGGCCAACGTCACGGACTTCAACTCCCGCTTCCGCGCCGAACCGCGCGGCGACGACGCCGTGATCCGCTTCACCGGCGGCGCCGCGCGCATCACCGATCGCGCGCCCGCGAACGCGCCGCCAGGGCGGTTGGCGATGTTTAATCCGATCGCCGCACGCGACATCGACGCGACGCTCGAAGGCGGCCGCCTCGCCGCGACGGGCAATCTCGTGCTCGAAGAGGGCGCGCGCCCGCTCGGCGCCTTCACCGCCAGCCATCTGCTGGAATCCGGCGTCGGTGTTGCGCGGATCGAGAACGCTGCGCTTGCCTTCAATCCACGCCTCCAGCCCGATGACATCAGCCCGCTCGGCCGCATGGTGGCGAACGTCCGCGGGGCGCTTGGCCTGATCGTCAACGCGCGCTGGACAGCCAGCACGTTCGCCGCCGACGCACGCCTCAAC
>CAZXNY010000394.1:0-2800 GCA_964642205.1 uncultured Caulobacteraceae bacterium | reverse complement strand
CGTCTCCGGATCGCGCACGATCGTATCCACGCGCGCGCGCACCTGGTTCATCTTGCGATAGTCTGCGAGCACCATCATCTCGGCGCGCTCGGCGCCCGTCAGCCGCCGGCCGAGTTTGCGCGACGCGGCTTTCGCGGCCGTGCCGGTGACATTGCGGAAAATGTCGGTCCAGCCGTCCGCGACGAGGTCTTCATCCTGGTCGCCGCCGCTGACGAGGATGTTGAAATTCTCCATCCGCCGCTTTTGCCAGCCGGGCTCAAGCGACGCGGCCCAGGCCGGATCGGTCTCGCCATTGTTGCGCACGTCGACGGAAGAGGGCGTGCGCTGGAAGACGTAGAGCTCCTTCGCCCACTCGCCAAGATGCGGAATGCACTGCACGGCCGTCGCGCCGGTGCCGATGATCCCGACGCGCTTGTCGGAGAGGCCCGTCAGCCCGCCGCTCGAATCGCCGCCGGTGTAGCGATAGTCCCAGCGGCTGGTGTGAAACGTGTAGCCTTTGAACTCGTTGATGCCTGGAATGCCGGGGAGCTTCGGGCGATTGAGCGGGCCGTTCGCCATCGCGACGAACTGCGCGGTGAACGCATCCCCGCGATTGGTCGTGATGCGCCAGCGTTGCGCGGCTTCGTTCCACGCCATGCCGGTGATCGCGGTTTGCAGCAGCGCCTTGTCGTAGAGGCCGTAGTGGCGCGCGATCCGGCGGCTATGTTCGAGGATTTCCGGCGCGAACGAATATTTGTGCTTCGGCATGTAGCCGAGTTCTTCGAGCAGCGGCAGGTAGCAATAGCTCTCCACGTCGCACATCGCGCCGGGATAGCGGTTCCAATACCAAGTGCCGCCGAAATCGCCCGCGCTTTCGACGACGCGGATGTCCTTGAACCCTGCTTCGCGAAGGCGCGCGCCCATGAGGAGGCCGCCGAAGCCGCCGCCGATGATCGCGAACTCGACGTCATCGCTCACCGGATCGCGCGTGAAACCGGGCTCGACGTACGGGTCTTCGATGTAGCGCGAGAACTGCGCCTTTACTTCGATGTATTGCGCGTTCCCGTCAGGCCGGAGCCGCTTGTCGCGTTCGGCGAGATATTTCTCGTGCAGCGCGTCCGGATCGAACTCGATCTCTCCGAAGACGGCGGCGATCTCGGCGCTGACGGGCATGTGCGTTTTCCTATCGTATCATCCGAGCTTGCGGATCGCCTCGACGACCTGGTGCGTCTTTTCGAGCTGTACCATGTGCCCCGCTTCCGGGATCGAGGTGAGCTTGGCGCCCTTGATGCCTTCCTTGAACTTGCGCGCATAAACCGGTGGGATCAGCTTATCGCCATCGCCCCAGACGATCTGCGTCTTCGCCTTGATGCGGTACATCCGGTTCGAAAGGCCGCGATCCGGGATCGGGAAGAGGATGCGCCCCGCCATGCCGAGCTGGCGCGCATTGGTCACCAGATAGGTTTGCAGGAAGTTCGGATCGTCGACCTTGAGGCCCGAGGTGAGCATAGCCGTGCCGGCCGCGACATCATGGAAGAGCAGCGCCGGCATTTCGTACGGCATCGTCGCGAAGAGATCGACGATCGGATAATCGTCCATCCAGAGGCCAGCAGGGCAGATGAGGCCGAGCTTGCCGACATCGTTCGGCGCGATCGCCGCCATTTCGGCCGCGATCATGCCGCCCATGGAATGGCCGACGATGATCGGCTTCTTGAGCTTCAGCGCGTTCGCGACGTCCCAATAGTGGAGCGTGATGTCGAGCATGTCCCGGAGCTCGGGGCATTCCTCGCTGTCGCCGTAGCCGGGCAGCATCGGCGCGAACACTTCGTAGTGCTCGGCCAGCGCGTTGACGAACGGATCGGCGGCGGTGACGCCGCCAGCGCCGTGCAGAAAGAGAAGCGGCTTGCCCGAACCTCCGTGCAGATAGCGCACGGGGACATGGGGCGTTTCAACGGTCTTGAGTTCCATGATGTTACTTCGCTCCCGCGGTTTCGAGCGGCGCGCTGGTCGGCGCGGGCGGCAACGAGCCGGCTTTGACGACCTTGTTCAGCGGCGTGCACCAGAAGCGATTGTCGTCCGCGTACTCGGGATAGAGGTTGCGCAGCTTCGGCATCACTTCGTCGGCGAACAGCTTCGTCGAGTACATGCACTTGTCTGCCGGCATGTCGCCGACATGCATGAGGCAGAAGAGGTTCCCCACGCGCAGCGTCTCCGCGAGGTGCTCGAGGCGCTGGCGCACCGTTTCCGGCGAGCCCGCGATGACGTGGCCCTGTTCTACGAGTTCGCCCCACGAGAGGTTCGTGTAGCCGCCCTTCGGCGGCGCATATTGCGAGAGCGCGCCGGTTTGGATCGTTTTGATCGTGCGATAGCCGGGCGCGTCCGCGAAGCCCGGATACACATGCAGGCAGCGATTGTAGAAATAGTCGATGTGCTTGGAATAAAGCTTCTCGGCTTCCGCATCGGTTGCGGCGACGCAGATGGTTTGCGCAAAGCCCGCGCGATAGGGCGACGTATCGGGCGCGCCGCGCTCTTCCACGCGCTTCCAATACCCGTCCATCAGCGCCTTGGCGCGGATGTAGCCGCTGAAGCTGAGGTAGGAATAGGAATACGTGTTGTCGATGCAGAAATCGTAGGTCTCGACCGAGCCGCCGCCAGGGATGTGGATCGGCGGATGCGGCTGCTGGATCGGGCGCGGCCAGATGTTGACGTGCCTCAGCTTGTTGTACCGGCCGTTCCACGCGAACGGATCGCGCGTCGTCCACGCCTTGATGATGAGGTCGTGCGCTTCTTGGTATTTCTCGCGCGTCAGCGACGGGATCTG
>CAZXNY010000393.1:0-2802 GCA_964642205.1 uncultured Caulobacteraceae bacterium | reverse complement strand
ACTTTGTCCTTCAGCTTATCGAGGCCACCGTTGGAATCGCCACCAGTGTAGTCGTTATCCCAGCGGCTGGTGTGGATGGTGTGGCCCTTGAACGTATCGACGCCGGGAATGCCCGGCAGCTTCGGGCGGTGCAGCGGCCCGTTCGCCATTACCACGAAGCGCGCGCGCATCGCATCGCCGCGATTGGTCTTCACGATCCAGCGCAGTTGCGTTTCGTCCCACCGACATTCGGTGATCTCGGTTTGGAAAAGCGCGTTGCGATAAAGATCGAACTTTTCGCCGATGGCGCGCGAGTGCGCGAGAATTTCCGGCGCCCGCGAATACTTCTCGACCGGCATGTAGCCGAGCTCTTCGAGCAGCGGCAGATAGATGTAGCTCTCGATGTCGCACGCGGCGCCCGGATAGCGGTTCCAGTACCAGGTGCCGCCGAAATCGCCGCCCTTTTCCACGATGCGCAGATCTTCGATCCCCGCTTCGCGCAAACGCGCGCCGATGAGCAAGCCACCGAACCCGCCGCCGACGATCAACACATCGACCTCATCGCTCACCGCTTCGCGCTTCAGCGGCTTCACATACGGGTCTTCGAGATAGTGGGCGTACTGGCCCGCCATCTCGACGTATTGCTCGTTGCCATCCTTGCGCAGGCGCTTGTCGCGCTCGGCGCGATACTTCGCTTTCAGCTCCGCCGGATCGAACCCGAGATTCTTCAGATCAGCGCCGTCCGCCATCGCTCCGCTCCCATTCCGCAGCGTCAAAGCGCTGCGTTCTTATTTCCGTTCGCGTCAACCTAAGCAGCGGCGCGGGCGCGGATCAAGAGCGGTTTGGAACGGCGCGTATGTTCACGCAGCGACAGTTACAGCAGCCTGGAAAGCCCGCGCCGTCTCAGCCGCTGCTATCTCGTGCGGCGTCACAGCAGGCCCAAAGCGGCGCGCCCATTTCGACCAATCGACGTGATAGGGCCGATCCCACGTGAAGCGCATCTCGTGCATTTCCCGCATGAACGGCGCGGCGAGCCCGAGGATCGGCAGCATGCCGAGCGGCAGTGTCGTGATCTTCAGCTTTGCGCCAATCGCATCGGCGCCGATCTGCAAAATCTCGCGCGGCGTCGCGATCGGCGCGCACGGCGTATGCCATGCTTGGCCGAAATCTTCGTCCGGCGCGTCGAGCATCGTCACCACCGCGCGGCCAAGATCTGGCACGTACGCGAAATCGTGCGGCGTATCCGGCGGCGCGATGAGCTGGGCTGCTTTGCCTTGTGCGACGCGCACGAAGCCAGAATCACCCAAGTGCGAGAGCGTCACGCCTGGGCCGTAGAAATCGGGCGCACGCAAAGCGGCGACACGCACGCGATCACGGCGCGCCATCCATTGGCGCGTGACTTCCGCACGCACAGCAGGTTTGCGGCCATAGTCTGAGAGCGGCGTCTCTTCCGTGAGCGGCGCGTCCTGCGGGCCGTACATGTAGAGATTGTCGAAGAACACGAGCCGCGCATTTTCCGCCTCGCACGCATCGAGCAAGTTCGCCATCGCGCGCGGCCACGAGGCGCGCCACACCGCGCCGTCATACGCAAAGCCGAGCGCGGCGACGACTTGCGTCGCGCCCGCGATCGCAGCGCGCACGGAATCTGCGTCGAGCACATCGCAGCGGATGTACCCGACGCCGCGCGGCAGGTTCGCTGGCGCGCTGCGCTGCGCGGCGATCACGTTGCGGCCTTGGCTTGCCAGAAGCGCGCCCGCCGCGCTGCCGACCGGGCCCCAGCCGATGATGACGATGCGTTCTTGTTTGCCGGGCATGTGCGCCTCCTCGTTCGATGGGAGGACGCTAGCGCCGCGCTTCACATATCAGAAATGCATAGTTATGATCTGAACTATGCGTGAAGTGAATTTATCCGGGCTGGACCTCAACCTCCTGCCCCCGCTCGAAGCGCTTCTTCGGCGCAGAAACGTGACCCACGCCGCCGCGGACGTCGGCCTCTCCCAACCCGCGATGAGCCGGGCGCTCGCGCGGCTCCGCGATCTCCTTGGCGATCCGCTCCTGGTGCGCGCGGGCGGCGGCCTGGTTCTGACGCCTCGTGCGCAAGCGCTCGCCGCGCAGCTCGCGCCCGCGCTGGAGCGCGTCAAAGGCGTGTTTCGCGACGAGGCGTTTGACCCGAGCGCCGCGCAGCGCACCATCCGCATCGCCGGCGCCGATACGCACGCGATCTTCCTTGCTCCGCCGATCCTCAAACGCTTCGCCGCCGCCGCGCCCGGTCTCGATCTGCGCATCGAGTCCTACTCGGGCGACATGATTGCGCGCATGGAATCTGGCGCGCTCGATTTCGCGTTCGCGCTGGCGAGCACCCAACTGCCGCCCGGCGCGCGCAGCGAGCGCATCGGCGACGATCGCCTCGCGCTCGTGATGCGGCGCGGCCATCCCGCGGCGAAGAAACGCTGGACCGTCGCGGACTATGCGCGCTTCGAGCACGCCGCCGTCGCGATCTTCGGCGATGGCCAGAGCGAACTCGATGCGCTGCTCGCCGCCGAAGGCATACGCCGCCGCATCGCGTTCACCTCACCGCACTTCATCGCAACGCTCGCCGCCGTCGGCGCCAGCGATTGCGTGACGACGCTCTCACGCGCGTTCGCCGCACACTTCGCCGCGACGTTCGATCTGATCCTGAAAGAACCGCCGCTCGCCGCCGCGCCGCTGGAAGGCACGCTGGTGTGGTCGGACCTCTACGACAGCGATCCGCTCCTGTGCTGGGCGCGCGCGGTGGTGCGCGAGGCAGCGGCGGAGGTGTTTGTCTAACAGGCCGCCGGACGC
>CAZXNY010000392.1:0-2825 GCA_964642205.1 uncultured Caulobacteraceae bacterium | reverse complement strand
CGCAGCTCTTCAAAGCGAGCATCGCGGGCTTTTCCGAAGAGGCGCTCGCGGCGCGCCAAAGCGCAGCTTTGGCGGAGGTTGGGCTCTAAGCCGGCGCTGCATCCAAACGCGCGCCTGCCCGCATCTCTCCGTCAAAGGCCGCGCGCTCGGCCGCAGGAGAGACCAACATGCTGACGCTCATCGCCATCGCTTCGTTCATCGCCATCGCAACGCCGCTCGCGGCCATGTCGATGATGCGTTCGTAAGCGAAACAACGCCAACCAGAGGGGGATTGGATATGGAAGGCATTCTCGTGCCGCTCGGCTTCTTCGCCATGATCGGCTTCATCGTCGCGGTGTGCGTCTGGGGCCAGGTACAGGGCAAACGCGCCTTCGCCGACACCATCAGGAACGCTTACGACGCCGGCCGCGCCTCGCGCGACGACGCGGCCTAGCTGACGCCGAGAGCGGCGCTCCACTCGCGCCAATGGGCGGCGACGTGGAACACGCCGGCCCCCAGCACGAACCCGAACGGAAGCCCAATGAGCGAGCCAGCGTAGCCGTTGCCAAGCCGCTCATCGTGGGTCCACTGGCCGCCTTCGAGGTAGCGGATCAGAAAGCCGATCCCGCCGCCGATCAGGCCGCCAAGGCCCCCATGGTCGCGCCACAAGATGCAGAGCGCGATCATGCCGACGTAAACGACGATGCTCAGCGTGACGCGCAATCCGTCAGTGAAAGTCACGTCGCCGTCCCGCCGCCTCAGGTCACCGCGCCCGCCCGGGCGCCTTTCCGCATCTTAATGCGGGGCGCCGGGTTTCAGAAACGCGAACGCGCAGTTGGCGCGCTGGGCGCCTCCACCCGCCTAAATCTGGCGCGCGCGCCCCGCCCAGTACTTGGCCCGGACGTCTTTGCGAAGCAGCTTGCCAGTTGTCGTGCGCGGAATGTCGTCCACGAAGTCGATCGCGCGCGGGGCTTTGAAGCCGGCCAGGCGCTCGCGGGCAAAGCCGATGATCTCGCCCTTCAGCGCATCCGAGGCCGCCACCCCCGGCTTCAGCTTGATGACGCCGCGCACCTCTTCGCCGAACTCATCGTTCGGCGCGCCCACGGTGCAGCTGTCTTCGACGGCAGGGTGTTTCAAGATCTCGTTGTCGATCTCCTGCGGGTAGATGTTGACGCCGCCCGAGATGATGCACTCGGCAGTGCGGCCCGTGAGGAAGAGATAATCGTCCTCATCGAAATAGCCGAAATCGCCAAGCGTGAAGAAGCCGTCGCGATGGCTCGACGCCGTCTTCTCTGCATCCTTGTGGTAGTTGAACGGGTTCGCGGCCGCGACCTCGAAATAGACGTTGCCCGATTGGCCATTCGGCAGATCGTTGCCGTCGTCATCGAGGATGCGCGTGCGCGCAAGCATCGGGCGTTTGCCGACGCTGCCGGGTTTGGCGAGCCACTCCTCCGCAGTGATGAAGAAGCCCGCGCCGCCTTCCGAACCCGCGTAATATTCCATCAGGATCGGACCGAGCCAATCGATCATGGCGCGCTTCACTTCAGGCGGGCATGGCGCGGCGCCGTGAATGAGGAAGCGCAGCGAGGAGAGATCGTACTTCGCGCGCACGCTTTCCGGCAGCGCGAGCAAACGCTGGAACATCACCGGCACCATGTGCGCGTGCGTGACTTTGTAGTCTTGGATGGCGCGCAAAACGCCTTCGCTATCCCACTTTTCGAGCATCACCGTCGGCACGCCCGACGCCATCGGCGCACGGATGTCGAACGCGAGCGGCGCTGCGTGATAGGCGGGGCCAGCGCACAATTGCACATCGACTCCCGGCTGATACGCGGCGCGCGACTCCGCGCCAAACTGCGGAATCATCGGCACAGGGTTTGGGCGGAAGACGCCCTTCGGGCGCCCCGTCGTGCCCGACGTGTAGAGCATCGAATTGCCGTGCGTCGGATCAGGAATGTCGCTGCCGTCTTCGGCGGCGAGCGCTTCGTGATAATCGACGTAACCACCGCGCTTTTCACCGAGGCCGATTTTCACTTTGAGGTTCGGCGAGATTTCCGCGGCTTCCACCGCGCTCGGAAACCGCGTCTCGACGATCACCGCTTTGGCTTCGCAGTTCTCGTAAATGTAGGCGATCTCGTCGGTCGTGAGGTGCCAGTTCACCGGCGTGAGGCGAAAGCCGCCGCGCAACGTGGCCGCGAGCGTTTCGATCCACTCAGCGCGGTTGGAGCAGACGAGCGCAACAGCATCGCCCGCCTTGAGCCCGTGCTTGCGGAGCACGCGCACCAGCTTGTTGGCGGCCGCGTTGACCTCCGCGAACGTCTTCACGCCATGCACGTCGAACACGGCCGGCGCGTCTGGCTGGAGCTTGGCCCACTCGGCCGGGATCATTCCAACGGGGGCGGCCCGCATGAGCCGCTCAATAAGGTCCTGCACCGGCGCCTCCCACGAGGGAGGCCCATACCCTCCCTTCGAATTTTGTTTTCCCCATTTCAGAGACGGCGCACGGGGCGTCAAGGCCCAGCCCTCCCCGGCGGCGCATCCGGAGCCTGGGATTGCCTCGCGGGGGGCTTTCCGGTATCAGCCCCGCTTCCCGAATTCCCGCCCCCTTACGCGAGCGCGCCATGAAGTCCGAAGGCCATCCCGACTACCACTTCGTCACCGTCAAAATGACGGATGGGACGACCTACCAGACCCGCTCGACCTTCGGGGCCGAGGGCGCGACCATCGCTCTGGATATCGACCCGAAGACGCACCCGGCCTGGACCGGCGGCACGCAGACGCTGATGGACCGCGGCGGCCGCGTCTCGCGCTTCAACGACAAGTTCGGCGGCTTCATGAAGAAGAAG
>CAZXNY010000391.1:0-2827 GCA_964642205.1 uncultured Caulobacteraceae bacterium | reverse complement strand
TCGTGGCGCTGCAGAGCCGCACCTTCGTGCATGTCGTCGAAGTCTCGCCCGAGGGGCAGGTGCTCAATGTGCGCGCCGCGAGCGGCGAGTGGCGGGCGAACGACGCGCAGACCGCGTATCATCTGGGCCGTTTCGTGCGTCTTGTGCGCGCGCTGCCGACCGATGGCGTGGTGCTGCGCGAGAACTGGCTGGAGGCGTATAAATTCCTAACGCTCCCTGCGGCGGCGCAATTGACCGAGATCGCGCGCGCCGACGATCCGTTTCTGAGCCTGGGTCGCGTCGGCCGCACCGTGCATATCCGCTCCATCATCCAGCGTTCTGATCGCTCCTGGGAAGTCTCGTGGATCGAGCGCGAGACCAATGCGACGGGCTCGCCCGATGGCGAAGCGTATAGCGGTGTCTTCACGGTGACGACGCGCCGCCCGCGCACCGCTGACGAGATCGCTTCCAATCCGCTCGGGCTTCTCATCTCCGAATTCAGTTGGAGCCGGGTGCGATGATGCGTTTCCTGTTCGCGACCCTGTCGCTGGCGTTGTTGTTGTCGCCCTCGATGGCCATAGCGCAAGCCAGCGCCGATCAATGCCCTGCCTTGAGCGCAGCCGCTGGCGAAGCGCCGCGCCGTGGCCGGCGCGAACCGACGCCATCCGAATTGCTGGCGCGCGCCAATGAGGCGGCGCGCCAGCGGCCGGAGACGACCAGCTTCTCGCAGGCGCGTCAGATCTACACTTATGCGCCGGGCGCGATCTACGAGCTCTACACGAGCCCGAGCTTCATTTCGGCGATCCTGCTTGAGCCTGGTGAGAGCCTCGGCGATGTCGCCGCCGGCGATACGTCGCGGTGGATGGTGCAGGAGACGAGTGCTGAAACCGGCGTTGACGGGCGCACCATCGTGCTGGTGAAGCCGCAGGCGACCGGGCTGCGCACCAATATCGTTCTCGTCACCGACCGGCGCACCTACACGATCGAAGCGATCGCGCAGGCGGGGTCGGCCTATTCCGCGCAGATCGCCTGGTGTTATCCGGCCGAAGAAGAGGCGCGGATGGCGAGCGTCGATCAGCTCCATTTCGGCTATCGCGTCCGCGCCACGCGCGGCGGCAGACCAAGCTGGATGCCGACGCGGGTGTTCGATGATGGCCGACGCACCTGGATTGAAATGCCGGAAGCGGTCGCGTCGAGCGATCTGCCGCCGCTCTTCGTCATCACCGGCGAAGGCGCCGAACTCGTGAATTATCGCGTGCAGGGCAGGCGATACATGGTCGATCGCATCTTCGATGTCGCCGAACTGCGACTCGGCACGCGTGCGCCGACGATCGTGCGCATCGAGCGCGAAGGCGCAACGACGCAACGGCGCCCCGTGCGCCCAGGAGGGCGGTCGTGAGCGCAGCCCATGAGATAGCATCAGAACCGGTGCCTGATCTGTCGATCCGAGCGCGTCCGCCGAGTCCGCGCCGGCTCTCGCGCAAGGTGCTGATGGCGGGCGCGGTCATTGCTGCTTCGATCGTCACGCTCGCGCTCTTCATCGGCTTGAGCGAACGGCCGGAGCGCGATGTGCGCCAGGCCGAAGCGCAAGCTGCGGCGGGCGGTCCGCCGGAATCGATCCGCAACGCATCCGGGCAGTATGCGGCGGGTGATCTGCCGCGCGCTGAACTAGATGAGCCGCGCGACATGCTTTGGGGCGAAAACGGCCCGCCGGAATCCGCTGCGCTGGAGCCGCCCACAGATGCGGCATGGGCAGGTCCGCCGCGCGGCGGCGTTGCTGCAGGCGCACGCGAAGCGCCGCCCGATCCGCAAGCTCTCGCGCGCACTTCGCCGATCATCTTTGACGGGCGCGGCCGCGCCGCGGCGTCGGTCGCCGCCGATGAAGGCGAAGCGCGCCTCGATGCGCGCCTCATGCCGCCGCGCTCGCGTTATGAGCTGATGGCGGGCGCGGTGGTGCCGGCCGCGCTCATCACCGAACTCAATTCCGAACAGCCGGGCCGCGCCATCGCGCAGGTGACGGCCAATGTCTATGACAGCGTCTCAGGCGCGCATCTGCTCATCCCGCAAGGAGCGCGGCTCATCGGGACGTATGACGCCGACACGTCCTATGGCGAGCGCCGGCTCGTGCTTGTCTGGAACCGGCTCATTTTTCCCAATGGCTGGAGCATTTCGCTGCGCGGCATGGAAGGCGCCGATCCAACCGGGGCCGCTGGTCTGCGGGACCGCACCGACAATCATTTGGATCGCCTTGCCGGCGCCATCGGGCTTTCCGCCATTATCAGCGTGATCGCCGACAATGCCGAGGATGATGACCAGAACTCGTTGGCGCAAAGTGTCGGCGACGCGGCGGCGGCGGAAGCTGCACGCACCGGCGGGCGCATTGTCGATCGCGAATTGAGCGTGCGTCCCACCTTGCGCATTCGCGCCGGCGGTTCTGTGCGCTTGCTGGTGACGCGCGACATCCAATTGCGTCCGTACAGGGAAGACCGGAGCCGATGAAGGTTCCGGTCGATCTCGTGCCGCAGAAGGTGGTGGCGGACGATCTCTGCGTGAGCCTCGCCACGCTCTGGCGCGCACGCCGCAGCAATCTTCCTGGATTTCCCGCGCCGGTCATCATCCGCAACATGGTGTTTTGGCGGAAGGCCGATCTCGGCAAGCTCGAAGACGCGCTCCTCCAATTCGAGGGACGCGGCAAGTTCGAGCGGGAGCGCGAACGCTCTAAGCGCATCGCCGTCATGACGAAAGCGCGCCCGCAGCCCAAACGCATCAAACGCACGCGCCGCCCTGACGAACGCCAGCGAGATCTTTTCTAACCGGCGCATGCTCCCATGTTCGACCTCGGCCCGAG
>CAZXNY010000390.1:0-2857 GCA_964642205.1 uncultured Caulobacteraceae bacterium | reverse complement strand
AATATCGGTGTGCGTTACGTCGAAACGGATTTGACCTCTGTCGGCTTCACGTTCGCGCCGGGTTCGCCGGTGCGTCAGACCGTTGACGTCACTTACGAAGACACGCTGCCCTCGCTCAACATGGTCATCGAGCCGTTTGACTCTTTCCTCGTGCGCTTTGCCGCGGCGAAGACGATGTCGCGGCCGAACCTTGGTCAGCTTGGCCCGGGCGCGGCGGTTTCTGTTTCCGGTTCGTCCTTCACGGTGACAGCCGGCAACCCCGAGCTCGATCCGATCCGCGCCAATGCATACGATCTCTCGTTCGAGTGGTACTTCGCTGAAGGGGGGCTGCTCTCGCTCGCGCTCTTCCGCAAAGATATCGACACGTTCGTGCAGACCGTGCGCTCGACAGGGCCCTTCACCGGCAACGTGCTTGGCTTGCCCGACAGTGTTGCGGTCGCGGCGTGCGGCGCGACGCCGGGCTGCACCCCGGCCGCGCCGACATGGCAGTTCAACCTGCCGCGCAACACGCCGGGCGGCCCCGTGCAAGGGTTCGAACTCGGCGTGCAGATGCCGTTCTTCTTCCTAGACGGTTGGCTCTCGAACTTCGGCGTCAGCGCCAACTACACGTACGTCGAATCCGAGATCGACTATGTGGGCGCGACGGGACTCGTCACGGCGACGGACGATCTCACCGGGCTCTCGCGGCGCGGTTGGAATGCGACGTTCTACTATGAAGACGATCGCTTCAGCGCGCGCGTATCCGGCGCGTACCGCAGCGATTACATCACGACCATTCCCGGCCGTGACGGCAACGCCGTGGAGGCTACGGCCGAAACGCTGAACGTCGATTTCTCGAGCTCCTACGCGCTGACGGACAATCTGCGCTTCACGCTCGAGGGTCTCAATTTGACCGATGAGGTTGCGGATCAGTTCCTCGATCCGGACGATCGCTCGTCCTTCTACCACCACTACGGCCGCACCTATTCGGTGGGCTTCCGTTACACTTACTAAGACGACATCCTCCGTGCGCGATTTGACTTCGGGCGCCGGGCGAAAGCTCGGCGCCCCTTTGCTTTCGCGGCGCGCGCTTCTTGGTGCGGGCGCCGCAGTGCTCGCATCAGCACACGCGCGGGCGCCGTACGATGCGATCGTTGGTGAGGGCGCTGGCGCGGTAGCGCGCTTTGCAACGCTTCAGGCAGCGATTGCAGCGGCGCCTGCAACTGGCGTTGGGCCGTATCGTGTGTTTGTTGGCCGAGGGGAGTGGCGCGAAAAGCTGATCATCGACAAGCCGAACGTTCAGCTGATCGGCGCGGACCGGGCTGGAAGCATCATCACGCATGACACCGCAGCAGGGATGCGCCGGCCCGACGGGAATGCGTGGGGCACGTGGGGGTGCGCGACATTGATCGTGCGCGCGCCGGGATTTCGTGCTGAGAATCTGACGATCGAAAACGTGTTCGACTATGTCGCCGATCTTGCGGCGCCGCAGTTCGAGCGGATAAACCAGATCATCGGCGTGATCGACGAGATCGCGTTCCAGACCAACCTGCTTGCGCTCAACGCCGGTGTTGAGGCCGCGCGCGCGGGGGAGGCGGGCCGCGGGTTCGCGGTGGTCGCGAGCGAAGTGCGCGCGCTTGCGCAGCGCTCCTCGGATGCGGCCAAGGAAATCAAGACGCTGATCTCGGCAAGCACGGCGCAAGTCGCGCGTGGCGTCGAGCTCGTCGGTGAAACCGGCGGCGCGCTGAACGGCATTGTCGGCAAGGTCGCGGAGATCAGCGCGCTCGTTTCCGAGATCAGCGCGTCAACGCAGGAGCAGGCCACGGGGCTCGCCCAGGTCAACACTGCCGTCAATCAGATGGACCAGGTGACTCAGCAGAACGCCGCGATGGTCGAACAATCGACGGCGGCGAGCCACTCGCTGTCGCAAGAGGCCGATGAGCTCGCGCGGCTTGTCGCCCGCTTCGAGATTACTGGCGGCGCGCAAGAGACGAGCGCGCCGCAAACGGCGGCGCGACCCGCGCCGCGCGGCGCCAACGTCGCGCAACAGCAAAAGCGTGTCGCTGCGTTTGCCGGCGCACGCGCACGCGCACGCGCGAGCGATGACTGGGAGGAATTCTGATGGCGGAGGTAAAGCTCGCCGACACGCTCGACGTGCGCGCGGCGGCGCCGCTCAAGGCGGCGCTCGCGGAGCTTCGCGGCCAGGACGTGACGCTCGATGCGTCCGAGGTCGCCCGGCTGGGCGGCCTTTGTCTGCAAGTGTTGCTGGCCGCTGAGGCCGCATGGCGCGCCGATGGGCGTGCGTTTCGCATTGCCGGCGCCTCGCCGGCTTTCCTTGAAGGCGCACGCCTGATGGCGGCGTCCTCGCTGCTTACGCTTGAGGCCGCGTGATGACGAAAACGATCCTCACCGTCGATGACTCGCGCATGATGCGCGAAATGCTCCTGATGGTGCTGCAGGGCGCTGGGTTCAACGTGATCCAAGCCGAAGACGGGGTGGATGGTCTCGATGTGCTCGCTGGCAGCACGCCGGACGTGATCATCACCGATATCAACATGCCGCGCCTCGATGGCTTTGGATTCATCGAGGGGGTGCGGCGCGAGGAGCGCTGCCGCGCCATTCCGATCCTGGTGCTCTCCACGGAGGGCGATCCCGAGAAGAAGAGCAGGGCGCGTGAAGCCGGCGCCACGGGTTGGATCGTAAAACCGTTCAACGCTGAAAAACTGATCGACGCCATTCGCCGCGTTTCGGCCTGAGGGGAACGCACATGGATCCGATGGAATCCATCAAGACGACCTTCTTCCAAGAGTGCGACGAACTGCTCGCGGATCTGGAAGCGGGTCTGCTCGCGCTTGAGAGCGGTACGGGCGACAGCGAT
>CAZXNY010000389.1:0-2874 GCA_964642205.1 uncultured Caulobacteraceae bacterium | reverse complement strand
TGGCCTTCTTCGAACGGCATTTCGCGAACTACCAGGGCAAGTTCACGCTGCGTTTGAGCGAAGAGCAGCGCGCCGCCCCTGAAGCCGTCCGCGCCGGAAGCTGAAGATGGGGAGCGAGTCCCCGACGAGCGGCGCCGCAACGGCGACTCAGGCCTTGCAAGACGTATCGTTTTCGATCGTCACGGTGACGCACAACGCGGCGGCGCACATCGCCGGCTGCCTAGAGAGCGTCAACGGGCAGACCTATGCGCATGTCGAACACGTGATCGTGGACGGCGCGTCGACGGACGATACGGCAGGCGTCGTTCAGCGCCTCGGAAAACGCGTCACGCACTTCCACAGTGAGCGCGACAACGGCATCTACGATGCTATGAACAAGGGCGTTGCCGCCGCGACCGGCCGCTACATCCTCTTCCTCGGCGCAGACGACCGGCTGGTCGACGATCGCGTGCTCGCGGATGCGGCCGCTTATCTTCAACGCGAGGGCCAGCCGCACCTCGTGTACGGCGACCTTGAGGTGCGCGAACTGAACGGCACGCGCACGATCTTCTCCCCGCCGCCGGTTCCGGACGCGCTTGACTTCCTAATTTACGGCTGCCTTCCGCATCAATCGACCTTCGCCCGCCGCGATCTCTTCGACACGATCGGCCTGTTCGATACGCGTTACCGCGTGCACGGCGATTATGACTGGATGTTGCGCGTCATCACCACGCCCAACGTCGATGTGCGTTACATGCAGCGCGTTGTCGGCTCGTTCCTGTCGGGCGGCACGTCAAGCCAGCTTGAGAAGGGTCAGGAAGAACTCTTCCGCATCCAGAACGCGTTGCCGCTCTACCAGGAGCCGGAGTGGATGATGCGCCGGCTGCTTAAATTCCAACAGACAACGCTCGCCTACCGGATGCAGCTCAACGCGCTTTCGTACAATTCTCCGGTCGGCCTTGCCTTGTCGCTCGCGAAGAAACTGCCGCGCTACATCGTCAACCGCGCGCGCGGGCTGTGGCCGCAATGAGCGCGCAGCCCAAGATCGAGGGAAACGCAGACGAGCTGCCGATCCACTTCTTCACCATCGTGCTCAATGGCGAACCGTTCATCCGGTATCACCTCGACATCATGCGGTCGCTGCCGTTCCGGTGGCATTGGCACATCATCGAGGGCGTTGCGTCGCTCGTTCGCGACACGGCCTGGAGTGTCAAAAGCGGCGGGCGGATCGATCCGAGCCTGCACGACAATGGGCGCAGTAACGACGGCACGAGCGCCTATCTGGATCAGATCGCACGAGAGAATCCCGAGAAAGTCTCAGTCTATCGCAAGCCGCCAGGCGTGTTCTGGGATGGCAAGCTTGAGATGGTGCAGGCGCCGGTCCCGCACATCCGCGAAGCGTGCCTGCTCTGGCAGATCGACGCGGACGAACTTTGGACGGCCGATCAAATTGTCGCCGTCCGCAACGCCTTTCTTGGCGATCCTACACGGACAGCGGCGTATTTCTGGTGCCACTTCTTTGTCGGCCCCAAGGCGATCATCAGCACGCGCTACAACTACGCGCAAAACCCCGAGCAGGAATGGCTGCGCGTGTGGCGGTTCGCGCCGGGCGACAAATGGGCTGCACACGAGCCGCCGACGCTGACCCGGTCACGTGGCCTCTTTCCGCGCCGCGACATCGCGAAGATCGCGCCGTTCTCTCACGATGAAACGGAAGCGCGCGGCGCTGTTTTCCAGCACGCAGCCTACGTACTGGACGCGCAGGTACGCTTCAAAGAGATCTATTACGGCTATGAAGGCGCCGTCGCGCATTGGAGCAGGCTGCAAACGGACTTGCCCAAAGCGACCGGGCCGCTGCTGCTGCGCGACTATCTGAGCTGGGTCACCGACGACACGATGGTCGATTCCGTTGACACCGCCGGCGTCGCCCCGATCGCGCGCACGGATGGCGCGGCGTGGACGTTCTCTACCGACGCGCCGGCGCAAGCGCAGGTGCGATCTAAATTGACTCCGCTGATCGTCGTTGACGGCGTCTTCTTCCAGCACTCGGCTGTCAGCGGCATCGCGCGCGTGTGGAAGGCGCTGCTCAAGGAATGGGTACGATCCGGCTTTTCAAAGCACGTGCTCCTGTTGGACCGGGCCGGCACGGCGCCGCGAATCCCCGGCATTCGCACGAGGTCCATCGGGGCGTGGGATCCCGCACGCACGGGCGAGGACAGCCTCGCGCTCCAAAACATCTGCGACGAGGCCGGCGCGGACCTCTTCATTTCGACCTACTATTCCGCGCCCATCACGACGCGCTCCGTCTTTCTGGCGCACGACATGATCCCGGAGCTGCTCGGCGCCGATCGCGATCTTCAGATCTGGTCCGAGAAACGGCTATCGGCGCGGCACGCAGCGGCCTACATCAGCGTCTCCACCGCGACAAAGCGTGACTTCGCGAAGTTCTTTCCAGAAGTTTCCGAAGCCGACATCACCGCAATTCCAAATGCGGCGGATTCCATCTTCCGGCCCGCCGCAGAGGATGAGGTCACCGCGTTTCGCAACAAGCACAACCTAACCAAGCCCTACTTCCTGTTGGTGGGCGAACGTGTCGGCGTCGATGGCTACAAGAACGGAGCCACCGTTTTCGAGGCCTTCGAGAAGTGGTCGCGCCACGCGGACTACGATTTGGTTTGTGTGGGAGGCGTTCCCGCGCTCGAACGCCCGCTCAAACGCGCAGCGCCCAATGTCAGCGTGCGGCTGATAGCAGGGCTCAATGACGATCAGTTGCGCGCCGCGTATGGCGGGGCGCAGGCGTTGATCTACGCTTCAAAGTACGAAGGCTTTGGCCTACCGTTGCTTGAAGCGATGGCGTGCCGCTGCCCGGTCGTTGCATCGAAGGCTGACGCGGTC
>CAZXNY010000388.1:0-2887 GCA_964642205.1 uncultured Caulobacteraceae bacterium | reverse complement strand
CGCGCCATCGAGCTTCTGCCAGCCGTGAAACGGCGCGCCGTCATACTCGATGGTAAGCTTGAAACGGCTCACGTCCCCCTCCCCGCGCGGGGAGGGGGTAAGGGGGTGGGGTGAATCCCTGCGTATGAAAGCGTGGGCATCAGATGTTCAACGATCGAGCTTTGCGCACACCGCGCGCGAGCAACTCACGTCGTGAGTCACCCCACCCCCTGCCCCCTCCCCTCACTGGGAGGGGGAGAAAATCACGACCGGCGATATTCCAGCGCCGCGCATGGGCGTGCGCCCGCTTCGCCCGGCGCGCCGCCACTCACGGGCAGCAGCTTGTAAGACGGATCGTTGAAGCTCGACGGCTCCCACACGACGATGTGCGTGGCGGCGTTGGCGCCGCACAGGCTCGCCCCTTCCGCGCGCGCCACGCGATAGACGAGCGTTTGCGACGCTTCGACCGTCAGCCCCATCAGCGCGCGCAGCGTTTGGCCCTGCACTTGCACCGAAGGCTCCACCACGCCCGCGAGCGTCGCCTCCACGACGACGCCGTTCGCGCCGGTCAGCGTCAGCGTCTCGGTAGAGGTTTCATCGCCGCGATCGGCCGCCACCGCTTCCGGCAGGCGCGTCGCCACCGTAACATTCAGCACGCCCGTCGCGGCGCGCGTTTGATCGTTCGCGGGCTCGAAGCCGCGCGCGGGCTCGGTCTGCGCCGCGGGATCTTCCATCTTCGGCGCATCGGCCGTTTCGCCGCCCGCGCCCGACTGGCCGCACGCCGCAACAAGCGCCGCCAGCGCCACGATCCACGCTCGCATCGAAATTCTCCTCGGCCCCGAGATTAGGCGCAAACCGGCGCCCTCGCTAGCCGAGCACGCTTCCCGCGGGAACCGGCGCGCCGCGCAGATAATCTTCAGCCGCCATCGCGCCTTTGCCCGCCCGCTGCACTTGCATCAAGCGCACGGCGCCGTCGCCGCAGGCGATTTTTAGCGCATCGTCGAGCGCTTCTCCTGGTCTTACATTTTCTTGGGCGCCGCGCCCGGACGAAAGCCGCGAACCCAGCGCCTTGATGCGGACGCCATCGAGCTCGAACCACGCGCCCGGAAATGGCGCGAGGCCGCGAATTTGCCGGTCCACGATGCGCGCGGGCTTGGTCCAATCGATGCGCGTTTCGGCGGGCGTGATCTTCGGCGCGTAGGTCATGCCCTCTTCGCTCTGCGGGCGCGCGACGGCCGCACCGATGTTCAAGAGCGCGAGCGTTTCAACGACGAGCGGTGCGCCGAGCGCGGCCAGGCGATCGTGCACCGTGCCGGCGGTGTCTTCCTCATCGATCTGCGTGCCCGCGCTCAGATAAACAGGGCCGGTATCGAGCCCTTCTTCCATGCGCATCGTCTGCACGCCGGTCACATTATCGCCGGCCATCACCGCGCGTTGAATGGGCGCCGCGCCCCGCCAGCGCGGCAGCAGCGAGCCGTGCAAATTCACGCAGCCAAGCCGCGGCGCATCGAGGATCGGTTTCGGTAGAATGAGCCCGTACGCGACGACCACCGCCACATCGAGCGCGAGCGCGGCGAACGCCTCTTGCTCGGACGCCTTCTTCAGCGAGCGCGGCGTGCGCACCTCGATGCCGCGCGCGGCGGCGAAGCGATGCACCGGCGTCTCGCGCAATGCCTGCCCACGCCCCGCCGGCCGCGGCGGCTGCGAATAGACGCACACGACATCGTGCCCCGCCGCGAGGATCGCCTCGAGTGTTGGCAACGCAAAATCCGGAGAACCCATAAACGCAACGCGCATGTTCGGTTCTTAAACGCACAACCCCCTCCCCGCGAGGGGAGGGGGCAGGGGGTGGGGTGAATCCCCACGTTGAACGATTTCGAATTGGCGGCGTGGCGCGCGCACGACAAGCGTCGTGGTTCACCCCGCTCCCTAACCCCCTCCCCTCGCGGGGAGGGGGAACACGCTCACGCCGTCGCGCGCTGCATGCCGTCCAAGAAGCCGTTCAGCGCATCAGCGAGGGCTGCGCTGGCGGCGAGCGCTTCGTCACGATCGGCTTCCGGCAGCGCATCGATCAGGCCGCGGCACACGGCGCTGTGCTCGACGTCGGCATCCTTGTGGACCTCGAAGAAGCGGATCGACCGCTCATCCGTCACGCCGTAGCGCGCGAGGCCCGCGATCTTCGTCGCCGCGATTTCCGGCAGCTGGCTCTCATACGCATAAAGCGCGCCGAGGCCCGCGGCATAGCTTTGGCGCGAGAGCGTGCGGAACGTGTCGATCAGCGCCTGCGTCTCCGGGTGAACCTCGACACCGCGCACATCCGCTTCGCTGGCGCCCAAGCCTTCAGCAAACCGCAGCCACAACGTGGCGTGATCGTCCTTGCCGTTCGCGAGGCCTTCTTCTTCCGCGAGGTTCTCCGCCAGCAAACGCCGTCCCGCCGCATCCGGGCAATTGGCGTGCGTCGCGCTCACGACCTGCGGGAACGCTTCGACGTGATGGAAATATTGCTGCGCGTAGAGCTTCAGTTGCGCATGCGTGAGCTTGCCCTCTTCCCACGCTTGATAAAACGCGTGCTTCAACATCGAACGCGCGGCCACCGCCGCATCGATCCGTTCCGAGGTAAGGGTCATGAGCATCCCCGTTCTGAGCAAAATGAACGGGCGATGTCTTACGGGTTTTCCTGCGCCGGAAAAGCAAAAACGCGCGCGATCAGCGATCACGCGCGTTCAAAACCACGTATGTTCATATGCGCATACGTCTAACCGTCGGCATCCTCGGCGGCACGCTGCGCGGCCTTCTTCACTTTGCGGATCGCGCTATCGCGCTTCAAGCGCGAAAGGTGATCGATGAACAAGACGCCTTCGAGGTGATCCATCTCGTGCTGAATGCAGACGGCGAGCAGGCCTTCGGC
>CAZXNY010000387.1:0-2891 GCA_964642205.1 uncultured Caulobacteraceae bacterium | reverse complement strand
TTCGCGGCGGCGTTACGGGCTGCCCGTTTAGGGCTCGATGTCTTCACCTTTGCGGTTACGGCGTTCGCTGTGTTCGCGGAATTCCTCCGCGAACGCGGAGGCGAGAATACCTGTCGGCATCGCGACGATGCCGATGCCTGCGAGTGCGACAAGCGCTGCGGCGAAGCGGCCGATAACGGTGTCTGGATAGACGTCGCCATAGCCAACAGTCGTGAGCGTCACGACCGCCCACCAGAGCGCGCGCGTGACAGAGCCGAACGCTTCCGGTTTTGAATCACCCTCGATAAAATAGAGCAGCAGCGCGGCGACGTAGATTTGCGCAGCGGCGACGGCGCCCGTCGCCAGGAGCGGCGCGCCCGCACGCTTCACGGCGTTGCCGACGATGGCGAAGGCCGGAATGTACCGCGCGAGCTTGAAAAGGCGGAACAGACGCAGCGCGCGGAGCGCGGCCATCCAAGGCCCGCCGCTTTCGTGCGGGATGAAGAGCATCACGAACAGCTCCGGCGCGAACGCCAGAAAATCCGTCATGCCCATCGGCGAGAGCATGAACCGGACGCGGCCCATGACGCCCGCATGATCGGGGTTTTCGCCTTCTGACCAGAAGCGCAGCGCAAACTCGATCGCGAAGATCACGACGATCACGGCGTTGATCGCGGTCACCCAGCCCAGAATGTGCGGATCGAGCGGCGTATCGGCGCGCATCGCCTCGGTCTCGAGCGCGAGCGCGCCGAGGCTGATCAGCACCAGCAGCACGACCGTAAATGTGACGAGGTTGAAGCCGGCGACGTCGTCCGGCTCCAGCCAGTCATGCACGTAGCCACGCGCCGTGGCGTGCTTGCGTTTGATCAGCGGCACGAACGTCTCCCTCGCGCCGCGATAAAACGAAACGGCGCGGCGTGGTGCAAGCCTCTCCTCCCGCCGGGCGAGAATGCTAGCCCCGCAGCGTCCCGCCGGTCGCTTTCAGCACTTGCGCGACGATGCGCTGGCTGACGGCTTCGATGTCCGCGTCGGTCAGCGTCTTTTCGCGCGGCTGGAGCGTGACCTCTATGGCGAGGCTCTTCTTGCCGTCGTCCACGCCCTGGCCGCGATAGACATCGAACAGCGCCACGTCCGTGATGAGCGTTTTGTCGGCAGCGGCGGCGGCGCGCACGAGATCGGCAGCGGCGACCTTCTCCTCGACGACGAACGCGAAGTCGCGCGTCAGCGGCATCAGCGCGGAAAGATCGAGCGGCGGCTTGGCGCGCGTTGCTTTCGCGCGTGGCGCGGGCAGCGCATCGACTTCGATCTCAAACGCGAGCACTGGGCCTTCCGCTTCGAGCACGCTCAGCGCGCGCGGATGGATTTCGCCGTAGGTCGCGATCGCCTTGTTGCCGATCTTCAGCACGCCGGCGCGGCCGGGGCGCCACCAGGGCGCGACGTCCGTTGCGTTTTGCAGCGATGCGATCGGCGCGCCGAGCGCTTCCAGGAGCGCGAGGCAATCGCGCTTCACATCGAAGAGATCGGGCGCGGGCGCGCGCTTCCAATGGCGTTGCGGTTTCGGGCGCCACACGGCCGCGACCGTGCGCGCTTGGCCCGACTCTTCATCGCTGCGGTAGACCGGGCCGGCCTCGAACACGCGCATATCGCCATGCCCGCGATCGGCGTTGCCTTGGGCTGCGGCGATGAGGTTCGGTAGCGCGGACGGGCGCATGCAATCGAGATCGGCGGCGATCGGGTTGGCGAGTTGGAGATTGCTGGCGCCGCCGCCGAAGAGCGTTGCGGCGCGCGTGGGGCAAAAGCTCCACGTCACCGCTTCGAGATAGCCCATGCCGGCGAGCGCGCGGCGCGCGACGCGCAAGCGGCTTTCGCCGACGCTTGCGGGCGGCGGGCGATGGCCGGCGGCGCGCGGCGGCGCGTTCATCGGGATTTTGTCGAACCCTTCGATGCGTACGATCTCTTCGACGAGATCGGCCGGGCCTTCCGCATCGCGCCGCCAGGACGGCGGCGTGACTTTCAGGCGCTTGCCGCCCTCTTCGGGCGAGGTTTCGAAGCCGAGCGATTTCAAGATCGCGCGCACGCGTGTGGGCGCGACGGTGACGCCCGAAAGCGCGCGCACGCGATCGGGATCGAACGAGATATCGCGTGGCGGCGCGGGCGTTTGCCCGGCGATGATCACTTCGCTCGGTTCGCCGCCGCACATATCGAGGATAAGGCGCGTCGCCAGCTCAATGCCGGGCACGACGAAGCCAGGGTCGACGCCGCGTTCGAAGCGATATTTCGCGTCGCTGTTGATGCCGGTCGCGCGGCCGGTTTGGAACGTGATCAGCGGATCGAAATAGGCGCTTTCGACCAGCACATCGGTCGTCGCTTCCGAGCAGCCGGAAGTTTCGCCGCCCATCACGCCGCCGAGGCCCAAGACGCCTTTATCGTCCGCGATGACGCACATCGCGGGCGTTACGTCATAGACCTTGCCATCGAGCGCGAGGAACGTTTCGCCCTGCTTGCCCATCCGCGCGCGCACAACGCCCGAGAGCTTCGACGCATCATAGACGTGCAGCGGGCGCGCGCGATCAAGCGAGAGATAGTTCGTGATGTCGACGAGAGCGTTGCGCGGTTTGAGGCCAATCGCGCGCAGCTTTGCTTGCAGCCATTCGGGCGACGGGCCGTTCTTCACGCCGCGGATGAGGCGGCCCGCGAAGATTGGGCATGCGTTCGGGACGTCAGTTGCGACTTTTACGGGCGAGGCAAAGCGGCCCGGCACGGGCATGACCGGCTTCGTGAGGTACTTGCCGACGCCTGCGGCCGCGAGATCGCGCGCAATGCCTGCGACGCCGAGCCAATCGGGGCGATTGGGCGTAACTTCAAAGTCGATCACCGGATCGGCGAGACCAAGCGCTTGCGCGAGCGGCGTG
>CAZXNY010000386.1:0-2901 GCA_964642205.1 uncultured Caulobacteraceae bacterium | reverse complement strand
TCACGTCGCAGGCGAGCGCTTGTGCTTTCGCGACGCGCGCCGCGATCAGCGCCTGTTGCGCGCCGCGCCGCCGCGCGCCTTCCGCCGTGGACATCCAGCCAAGATACCCAAGCCGCTCATGCACGGCGAGCGCCGCGACCGCGACAGGCCGCGCGCCATCGAACGCCATGAAGTGGTGCATCCCCGGCTTGCCGGCGGACACGCGATACCCGTACCACATCGTCTCGCCGAGCACGGGCGCTGCGCGCGCCACCTCATCAGCGCTCACCTCGCGCACGTCTAAGTCCGTCTCAAATGCCACTGGGCTGGCGCTTTCGCGCGCCAGCACCGGATAGCGCGTCCACTTGTTCTGCTCGAAGTCCGCACCGCGCAGCCAGCCGCGCACGACATCCATCTCCGGCCCCGGCCGCAGATAGACGAAGAACGGCGCTATTCCTTCCGCCGCGAACCGCGCGCCGATCTCCGCGAACGCGCGCGGCTCCAGCCTCGGCTCACGCCCATTAACGTAGAAGCGGTTGAAATTGCCGCTCGCCGCCGCGCCGTTCGTATCGGGATCGACCGACGCATAGCCTTCGCCGAACGGCGCGCCGGAAAATTGCCAGCTCTTCTTGGCCCAGCCGCACTGCACGTCGAGCCAGATCTGCAAGCGCTTCATCCGCGCCGCGAGCGCGTGCGCGCCGGTCATTAGCGCGACCGCGCGCGCTCCGCACGCGCCACCAGCGCCGCAGCGGACGGGCCGATATACTTTTGCGGATTGCTCGGCTGCAAATTTTGCTCGCGCTCCCAGCGCGCGATCAGCGTCAGCGCTTGGTCATATCCGGCAACGAGCCCCGCGCCGCCGCGCAGAGTCTGATTGAAATACGCATCGCCGAAATACGTCCATTCACGGTTCGGCTGGCAGCCGAACGACGTGCGATCCGGCGCCGCCGCCGTCAGCACGATCGTGTTCGGGTCCATCAGCGGCGCGATGAACGCGCCGGAAAAACACGCCGACACGATCACCACGCGATTGCGGATGCCCGCATTCGTCAGCGAGTCGCGCAGGTTCACCGGGCGCAGCGACGAGCCGAGCCGGTTCTGCTCCAGGATCGCCATCGAGCCATCGGGCGAGCCGTGCGACGTCAAAAACAGCACGACCAAATCTTCGTTCGGATCGATCACTTGCCCGATCCGACCGATCGCGGCCTGCAGATGATAGGGCGTCGCCGCCGGAAAGCGCCGCTCGCCCGGGCCCGCCCCGTTGGTCAAAACAATAGTGCGCGTGTCCGGCCCAAAGTGCTCAGCCAGGATCGCGGAAGCCTGGCTCGCCTCGCGCTCGAATACGGGATCGCCCCAGAACGCGGCGCTCAGCACATAGACATCCACCACGCCCGGCCGCTGCGCCGGGATCGCGGCCAGCGCATCCCCCAGAAGTTGCGCCTGGCGCGCCGCCGCTTGCGGCGGGAACGCGATTTCCATCGCGCCGAACTGGCCGTTGAACGGATCGCGCTGCTGTTGCTGCGGTTGCGCCTGAGCGCTCAGCCCCGCCGCCAGCATCGCCGCCGCGAGCGCGATCCCCCTCCACATGCGCATTTCGCCTCTCTGGTTTGCGGCGCGCACATTCCCCCGCCCGCCAACGCCGCGCAAGCGCACGCCTGCACGCTTCCAAAGCGCCGAACGCTGGCGAGCCCCGCCCGCCTCGGCTAATCCTGGGGCATGGACGATGCGCCCCCACAACCCAGCGTGACGACCGGGCGCGACGCCTATCTCCCGACACGCAAAGCGGATTTGCTAGCCGCGCTGCAGGCCGAAGGCGGCCTTCAGGGCGACGCGGCGGCCCGCTTCCCGGACCTTTGCCGCCTGATCGCCGCGGTGATGCACTACGAGGCGTACGACAAGCTCGAGGGCCTCAAATCCCTCTACGCCCCGCTCGATCCCGACGCGCCGCCCTCCGAGCGCGAGACGGGCGCCGACAGCTTCGCCGCGTTCGAGGGCGCATTTCTCGAGGCGCTGCAGCACGGCAACTTCCACGAGATCGATCCCGAGAGCGCGATTTCGCACGAAGCCGCGCGCGAGCTGACCGGCCTCTCGATCAAATGCTCCACCGCAGGCATCCGGCGCGTCCGGTTCTTCGCGCGCGGCGCCCGCAAGCAAACCGTCACGCGCAAATCCTGGATGGGTCTGCGCAAACGGGAGATCGACGCCGAGACATTCGCGGAAGTGATCGTGCTCGTCGCGTTCAAGAGCATGGGCGAGATCGACAAGGCGGACCGGCGCGCCTTTGCCAAAGCGCGCCACGGCGTGCGCCCAGCCGCCGCGCTGGTGAAGCATTTCCGCAATGTCGCACGCGCCGAACTGATGACGCTCCATCCCGGCGCGCAACCAACGATGCGCGCGCGCGATCAGGTCTTCCTCGCCGCGCCCGCTCTCATCGGCGGCGCGCCGATCGCGATGCAGATCATTCCCGCCGTCACTGTGCTGTTTGCGGTGATCGCCGCCTATTTCGGCACGCGCGCCGCGATCGATAACAGCGCGCTGCAACGCGCGCTCGCGGCCGCATCCGGCCTCATCGCCGTCGGCGCATTCGTGATGCGCCAATGGATGAAGTACGAGCGGCAGACGCTGAAATACCAAAAGCAGCTCGCCGACACCGTCTATTTCCGGAACGTCGCCAACAATGGCGGCGTGCTCGATTCGCTTATCGGCGCCGGCGAAGATCAGAACCTCAAGGAAGCGTTCTTGGCGTATTGGGCGCTGCTGCGCGCGGGCCGGCCGCTCTCCAAAGCGGAGATCGATGCATCAGTCGAAACGTTCCTCCGAGAAAAACTCTCGCTCACCGCCGATTTCGACACGGAAGACGCGATCGGGAAACTCCAACGCTTCGGGCTCATCGTTCGCGCCGAAGACACGTTCACCGCCGTC
>CAZXNY010000385.1:0-2914 GCA_964642205.1 uncultured Caulobacteraceae bacterium | reverse complement strand
GATCGTATCGAGGCGCGAGTTCATGCCGATGCGCACGTTGTCGTACTTATCCGTGCCGGCGCCGTGATTGATGAGCGAACGGATGACGGCATTGTCGTCGTCGCTGTTCGTCAGCGTCGCGCCGCCATCGCCGTAGCAGCCGAGCGGTTTGGCTGGGAAGAAGCTGGTGGTTGTCGCGTCGGCCCACGACATGGGGTGCTTGCCGTTCAGCGTCGAGCCAAAGCCCTGCGCACTATCGGCGATAAGCTTCAAGCCATGCTTCTTCGCGATCGCGCTAATGGCGGGATAGTCCGCCGGCTGGCCGAAGAGATCGACGGCGATGATCGCCTTCGGCTTGAGCTTGCCTTCGCGCTTCACGCCTTCGATGGCGGCGTCGAGCGATTTTGGATCGATGTTGTACGTGTCAGGTAGGATATCGACGAACACGGGCGTCGCATCGGCCCACGGCACGATCTCCGCCGTCGCGGCGAAGCTAAAAGACGGGCAGAACACAGCGTCCCCAGCGCCGACGCCCCATGCCTCCAGTGGGAGCACGAGTGCATCGGTGCCGTTCGCGTTGCCGATCGCGTGCTTGGCGCCGCAGAACGCCGCGAGTTGCACTTCGAAGGTCTTTACCTCCGGCCCTTGGATGAATTGGCCGTGCGCGAGCACGCGGGCGATGGCGGCGTCGATCTTGTCGGCGATGCGCGCGCGCTGCGCTTGCAGATCGATGAAGGGAAGCATGGCGGTCATTCGGTGTGCCTAGGAAATCGAAGGAAGGTTCGCGGCGCGATCGACCGCGCGCGCGAGCTTGAGGACGGCCAGCGCTTCCTCGCCGGTAACGACGGGGCGGGGCGCCGCGCCGGTGGTGGCGTCAAGGAAGCGCGAGACATTGGCGCCGAGCGGATCCTTGCCAGAGGGCGTCTCGCCGAACGCTTCGTTGAGCGCGAACTTCGTCGTGTTCGCGAAGGTGCGCGCGATGAAATCGATCGTGACTTCGCCGCTCGGATAGACGAGGCGCATCGTGCGTTTGCGTTCGGGCGCGACACGGCTCGAAACGCATTCGGCGCGCGCGCCGTTCGCGAACGTCAGCAGCGCCGTGATGTCGTCCGCCGTCTTCGTCTCAACGCGCTTGCCGCGCGCACTGACGCGCTCGGGCGCATCCCTCATCAACTGCAGCGCAAGATCGAGATCGTGCACCATGAGATCGAGCGTCACGGAAACATCCGCGCTGCGCCCGCTCCACGGGCCCGCGCGCACGCATTCGATGCGCGTCGGGCGTTCGGGCGCGGAAAGCAGACCCATGGCGTCGAACACGAGGCGCTCCTGGTGCCCGCACGCTAGCGTCACGTTGTGCTTGGCCGCGAGCGCCACCAGCGCTTCGCCGTCTTCGATCTCAACCGCGAGCGGCTTTTCGACCAGCACGTGCTTGCCGGCTTCGAGCGCGGCGCGCGCGGCGGCGGCGTGCGTGACGGGCGGCGACGCGACGGTGATGATGTCGGTCGCTGCAAACAGCGCGGCGAGATCTGTGAACGCCGCAACGCCCAAATCGCGCGCCAGCGCTTCAGCGCGTGCGCCATCGACGTCATAGATGCCCGCGAGCGTCGCGCGGCCGTCGGCCAAATATTTGCGCGCGTGGTGGCCGCCGAACACGCCGGCCCCGATCACGCCCGCCCGAAGTTGCGTCATTCCACCGTCACCGATTTCGCGAGGTTCCGCGGCTGGTCAACGTCCGTGCCCTTATGGACGGCGGTATAATACGCTAGAAGCTGCACGGGCGCTGCATACACCAGCGGGGCGACGAACGGGTCGCAGGTGGGCGCCATGATGCGCTGGCTAGGTAGATCGCCCGCCGCAGCGTGGCCGGCCGCGTCCGATATCAGAATGATCTTGCCGCCGCGCGCGGCGACCTCCTGCATGTTCGAGAGCGTCTTCTCGAACAGATTGTCGTGCGGCGCAACGACGACGACGGGCGTATGCTCGTCGATCAGCGCGATGGGCCCATGCTTCAATTCGCCGGCGGCGTAGCCCTCGGCATGAATGTAGCTCAGCTCCTTGAGCTTCAGCGCGCCTTCAAGCGCGATCGGGTAGTGGATGCCGCGGCCGAGATAGAGCACATCCCGCTTGTCCGCGAGCGTCAACGCGAGCTTCTCGATCTCCGCTTCGCTGTGCAGCGCTTCGGTGAGGAGGCGCGGCGTTTCCATCAGTGCGTGGACGAGGCGCTTTTCCTCTTGCGAAGAAAGCGCGCCGCGTGCGCGGCCGATGGCGATCGAAAGCGCCGCCATTGTCGCAAGTTGCGCGGTAAACGCTTTGGTGCTCGCAACGCCAATCTCCGGCCCCGCAAGCGTGGGCATGCGCGCATCGGCTTCGCGCCAGATCGTAGACTCCGGCACGTTGACGATCGCGAGCGTCTTGATGCCTTGCTCCTTGCAGTAGCGGAGCGCGGCGAGCGTGTCGGCCGTTTCGCCGGACTGCGAGACGAACGCGGCGAAGGTTTTCTTGGGCGTCACCGGTTTGCGGTAGCGGAATTCCGACGCGATGTCGGTCTCGACCGCGAGGCCGCCGATCTGCTCCATCCAATATTCCGCGACGCGGCCCACGTAGTGCGCGGTGCCGCACCCGATCAGGATCGCGCTGTCGCTGGCGAGATCGACGCCATCGAGGTCGGGCGTCTTCACCGTTTCGGAGAACACATCGACGTAGCGCGCGATGGTGCGGCCGGTGGTTTCCGGCTGCTCGTAGATTTCCTTCTGCATGAAGTGGCGGTGATTGCCCTTTTCCGCCGCGGCCGCGCCGCCGGCGAAATGGTGCACCGCGCGCTCCACGCGCTGCCCTTTGGCGGCGTAAATCACAGCGCTGGTGCGTGAGAGCACGGCCATTTCGCCGTCTTCGAGATACATCACGTCGGCGGTGAACGGCGAAACCGCGATCGCGT
>CAZXNY010000384.1:0-2925 GCA_964642205.1 uncultured Caulobacteraceae bacterium | reverse complement strand
CTCGGTCTGCGCGCGCTTGTCCCGGCGAGCGAAGCCTCCACGCTGAGCAAGGACACGACGCAGTACGACGCCCAGCGCGTCGCGCTCGGCGTGCCTGATCTCGTGCAGGACGCCGCGCCCGAAGAAGTCTTCGCGCTCGAAGCTCTGTTCGATGAGCTGAACGGCGTCGATTTCCGCAAGGGCTGCTTCGTCGGCCAAGAAAACGTCTCGCGCATGAAGCGGCGCGCGACGACGCGCAAAAAGTTCTGCCGCCTCGCGTTCGACGGCGCAGCGCCCGCTTCCGGCGCGCCGATCACGGCCGGCGCGGCCGAACTCGGAACCGTGCACAGCGTGGCCGGCGGGTTCGCGCTTGGCCTGTTGCGGCTTGACCGGGCGCTGGAAGCGCTCAACCAAGGCCAGGAACTCAGAGCGGGCGAGGCCAGCGTGCGCCTCGATCCGCCGGATTGGCTGATCATGCCGGAGGGCGGCTGATGTTTGGGCAAGACTGGGGCTACGTCTCCTTCGGCTTCATCTTCGCGCTGATCCTGGCGCTCTGGGCCGTGTTCCACATCGCGCAAAGCCGCAGCGGCCCGCTCGGCAAAGCAATCTGGATCGCCATCGTTTTGTTTATCCCGTTCCTCGGGTTCGTCGCCTGGCTCATATTCGGCCCCCGTTCGGGACGATAGAAGAAGACACCAAGGGGGCTTCGATGCTGCGCAAGACGTTCTTACTCGCGGCGGCGGCGCTGGCGGCCGCAACTGTCATCGGCTGCGCGACGCAAGGCGGCGAGGCGATCGAGAGCGCCGCGCGCACCGAATGCCTCAGCCAAGGCCACGCCGAAGGCTCAAACCAATACGCCCAGTGCATGCGCGACACGACCGAAGGCATGGTCGCCGCGCGCAATTACGATCCGGACGCGTTGAAGCGGCGCGCCGCCAAGGGCAAAGCCAAGCGCTAGGCGCTGGCGTCCCGCGCGCGGACGCCTAAAGCTGTGCGCCAAACGAGATCAGAGAAGCGAGGAACGCTCCCGTGACCGCCGTCGCCATTTCCGCGACCGGGCTTTTCACCCCGGCGCAGTCGATCACCAACGAAGAGCTTGTCGCGGCGTTCAACGCGTACGTTGCGCGCCACAACGCCGAGCACGCCGCCGACATCGCCGAAGGCAAGCGCGCCGCGCTCGATGCCTCGAGCGTTGAGTTCATCGAGAAAGCGTCCGGCATCAAGTCGCGCTACGTGATGAACAAGGAAGGCGTCATCGATCCCGCACGCATGACCCCGATCTTGCCGGACCGGCCCGACTCCGAGCTTTCGGTGATGGCGGAAATCGGCGTCGCCGCATCGAAGCAAGCGCTCGAACGCGCGGGCCGCAACGGCAAAGAAATCGACGCCGTGATCTGCGCCGCGTCGAACATGCAGCGCGCCTATCCCGCGATGGCCGTCGAAATCCAGGACGCGATCGGCAGCGATGGCTTTGCATTCGATATGAACGTCGCCTGCTCGTCGGCGACGTTCGGCATTCAAACCGCCGCCGACTATATCCGCGCCGGCCACGCGCGCTCGGTGCTCGTCGTCAACCCAGAGATCACCAGCGGCCATTTGAATTGGCGTGACCGCGACAGCCATTTCATCTTTGGCGATGTCGCCACCGCCGTGCTCGTCGAAAGCGCGGAGATCGCGCCGAAAGGTTCGTGGGCGGTGCTGGGTACGAAGCTGAAGACCAAGTTCTCGAACAACATCCGCAACAATTTCGGTTTCCTCAATCGCGCCACGCCAGACCAGAGCGTCGATTGGAAAGAGGGAAAAACCGACCGCCTGTTCGTGCAGGAAGGCCGCAAGGTCTTCAAAGAGGTCGTGCCGATGGTGTCGGACATGATCCTCGCGCACATGGCGGAGCTGAAACTCAGCGCCGAAGATCTTCGCCGCATGTGGCTCCACCAAGCCAACGCCAACATGAACCGCCTCATCTCATCGCGCGTGCTCGGCCGCGACGCGACCGAGGATGAAAGCCCCACCGTGCTAGACGAATACGCGAACACATCGTCGGCCGGCTCGATCATCGCGTTCCACAAGCACAGCGCGGACTTGGAGCCGGGCGACCGCGGCCTGATCTGCTCGTTCGGCGCGGGCTATTCCGCCGGAACGGTGTTCGTGCAGAAGGCGGCTTAGCGCGTCTCGCTCGCGAGCCACTCGATCGAGTCGCCCGTCATCATGAACACGAGCGCTTGGCTTTCCTGCGCGCCGATCGCGCTGAAGAATTTGCGCGCCACCTCATCACCGACGCCCGTCGTGATCGTGATCTCGCGTGAGCCCAGCTCCATCGCGCGCTTGGCGATCGCGGAGATGAGCAGGCGCGCCACGCCATCGCGGCGATGCTCGGGCACGACGTAGAGATCGCTCACAACAAGCGTCGCCGTCGCGCGCCGCAGATCGTACCCCTTGGAGACAATCGCGTGCCCGGCCGGGCGGCCAGGGCGGCTCTCAGCGAGGTAGCACTCGATCAGTGGGTTTTGCGAAAAAGCGTGGACTTTGAGCCGGTCCGTATCGAGCGCGGTGACGGCGCCGCTTTCGCGCGCGTTCGCTTGCGCCAATTTGGCGATGGTCTCGGCGTCCCGGCCATTGGCGCGTCGGACTTGCATCAACGCCTCCCGCGCCAAGTAAGCAGGCGTCCGCGCACGCGCGCAAGGCCATCGCGCCTAAAGCGCGATCAATGCTCGCCCGGAAAAATCGGGCGATCCTCTTTTTCCTGCCAATCGGTGCCGGGCATGCGGCGCGAAATCGCCGCGCCCATCCACGTGAGGAGCCCGACGACAACCACCGCCACGGCGAACCAGGCGAAGAACATGGCCGTTTCTCCATGTCAGCCGCCGAGTCACCGGCGAACCAACACGTAAGATGTGGCCCCGGCGCCAAGGCGATTCAACGCTTTACCCCAGCACGGCGGCGCCG
>CAZXNY010000383.1:0-2950 GCA_964642205.1 uncultured Caulobacteraceae bacterium | reverse complement strand
CGCGAGTTCGACGCGTTCGCCTTCGACGATAAGGCCGACGAGGCGGGCGCGGCCGTCTGCGCCGACGGAGAGGATCGCTGAGACCGGGCTCGGTTCACCAACTTCGCGGTCGCGCATGATTTCTTCGATGCGTTCGGCCTGGCGTTGGTTGATGTGGAAGCGCTCCGTGCCGAGTTCGGCGCGCAATGCGCCAGCGAAGCCTTCATCGCCTTCGGCTTTCGGGCGCGACGGCGTGCACGAGGCGCTGCCGCGAACGACGAGCGGGGCGTGCGCGCTTGCGCCTTCTCGTGTTTCCGCGACGCCTGCGACGCTGTGGTGATCGCCCCTCGGCGCTAGCGCGACCCAGGCGTCTTCACCCGGATACGAGTCGTTTTCGCGAAGGCCCGGCGGGCAGGGCGCGTTGTCGAGCGGCTCTTGAAGCGAGACGATCACGTAGTGGCCGGTGAGCAGCGCGCGGGGATCGACGGCCTCCATGCGCATCACAATCTCCGTGCCGGAGACGCGCGCGGCGCCTTCGCGCACGACGAGCGCGATGAGGCCGATCGCGCAGAGCAGCGCGACGCCGATGATGCGGATCGGAACGGTGAAGAAGTTCATGCTTTCGCTCTCCGGCGCAGCACGAGGCCAACGACGAGCGCGGCGATCGCGGCGAGGAAGAAGAGCGCGGCCGCCGCGATGAGATCGAGGCCGAGATCGGTGAGCAGTGCGGCGATTGCTGCGATGAGACCGATGATCCCTGCTGCGCTCACCATCGAATGGCGATCGTGACGCCCAATGGCGACGAGCGCGCCAGCCGCGCCGAGCCAAGCGAGGCGGTGCACGATGCCGAAGTCACCCGCGCCGCCATCAGCGTAACCGGCGACAGCGAAGAGCAGCAGCGCGCCCCACGCGAACCAGCCGTAGAACACGCCGCCGAAGTCACGGCCCCGCAGCGCGAGCATGCGCCCGCCATAGGCCATTGCGCCAAGCCAGATGCTGAAGAACAGCAGCATCGCGCCGCCATTGTTGTCGGCGCGCGAGGCGAACCAAATGAACGCGATGATGATCCCAAGCGCGCCTGCGTGCGCGAGCGGCGCGCTCTTCCAGCGCAGTGCGAGGAACGCGCCGATGGGCGCGGCCATCACGAGCCAGGGCATTTGATCGTAACCGCTGCCGGGCTCGAGGAAGTCCGCGATGCCGAGCAGCATGAGGCACACGATGGCGGGGCCGCTCGCGCCGCCCGCGAGCGCGAGGAGCGCTGCGGCGATGGCCGAGCCGTAGAGCGCGGCGCGCGGCTCGCCCACGATGTCGAAGATCTGGCCGGTGAGCCCGACACCCGCGGCGAAGGCGAGCGCGGCGAACGTGAGGAGGGCGTTGGCGGCAGCGGGGCGCTGCTTGTGCGCGGACCAGGCCGCCGCGCCCGCAGCGCCCAGGAAGACGCCGAGCACGATGGCAAAGCGCGCCAGGCGCGGCATGCCTTCCCAGTTCGCGGCGATGAAGGCGATGAGCGCGACGCCAAGGAGGATCGCGCCGATCCAGGCGAGGGCGCTTGCGGCGTCGAGCCGGCGCGCTTCCGGGATGGAGGCGAGGATGGCCTCGCGCTTATCGGCGGCGACGTGCCCATCGGCGATCCAGCGATCGAGATCGGCGCTGACGCGTTCCTTGTAGCCGGCCATGTGGCGCCTCCCGCCGTCATCCGTAGCACGGGCGATTGGGCGCTGGATGGACGGAAATTAGGCCGGCTCTCTCAGCTGTGACCGCTGTAGTTTCCCTTACGGCTTGTCAGAATGTCGCAGGGGGCGCAGCATCCTCCGGACAAACCCGCGAGAGCGGGGGCGAGGAGCCGCGCATGCTGATCACCCACGTCATTCGCGATAAGGGCGCGACCGTCCATACGCTGAGCGAGGCCGCCACGCTTGAGCAGGCCGCCAAGGAGCTCACCAACCGCAAGGTCGGGGCGCTTGTGATCATGGATGATAGCGGCCGCGTGACAGGGCTGCTTTCAGAGCGCGACATTGTGCGCGAAGTGGCGCGCCGGGGCGCGGCGGCGCTGGCCGATCGCGTCGGCGCGGCGATGACGCGAGGGATCATTACGGCCGAGCCGGCGGAGACCGTCGATGAAGGTTTGGCGCGCATGACGGATCGGCGAATTCGCCACCTGCCGGTGATGGAAAACGGCCGCCTCGCGGGCATCATTTCCATCGGCGATCTCGTGAAGTTCCGGATCGAAGCGGTGGAAGCGGAAGCACGCGCGATGCAGGACTACATCGCGGCCCGATAACGCCGGAAAACGCTGGAAAACCGCGTCGTTTGGCCTGTCTGGCGCTGTGCTTGGATCGCTGGCGCCGCGCACGTTTGCGTACGCATTGCGCAGCAGATTTCGCGCTGCGTGCGCAAAGTGGGGAAGAAACTCAAAAAGCTCGCCTGCTTAGCTTGCGCTTAACCCTTCGATTCGCTATGTTCTTCCGCTCGACGCGGTTCTGAGTTCGCGCCTTTGGCGAACAACTCAGCCGGCGTCTTTTCCATTTTTTCGCCGGGTCCAATCCGGTGAAACGCGCCCCGAGTTTCGGCTCTGCGCTCTTGTGGAAAAGGCCCGAAAACTTCGTTGACACTGCTTAGCGGGGCGCATAGAAGGCGCGCTCCTCGCGGCCAGGGCGACTTGGACGCGAAACGAAGCAGACGAAAGCTGGCGGCCCAAAGCCAAGAGCTATCGTCCGATTTCGGCGCTCTTTGACATCGTGATTTGGAGAAGGGAAACGCAGGCGGCGGCGTCCTGTCGATTGGGTAATGCCCGATCACACGACCTGACGGTATGCGTTTTCTGGAACTTATAATCGACAATCAGGCCGGTTGTTCCGCGTTCGCGCGGCGCCATCGGCCAGTGCGTCGGTTCCCGTTACATATACGCATACGCTTTAACCGGCGCTCGCGTCCGCTTAGCAACGGACGACGAGTTTATGTCAGATCAACT
>CAZXNY010000382.1:0-2954 GCA_964642205.1 uncultured Caulobacteraceae bacterium | reverse complement strand
CACAGACCGCCGCACCCGAGATCGAGGCGCTCATTTCGCTGCTTGCGAAAGTGCCTGGGCTTGGGCCGCGCTCGGCGCGGCGCGCGGCGCTGCAGCTTCTGAAGCGGAAGGACCAGTTGATGGTTCCGCTTGCGTCCGCGCTCTCGGAGGCGGCGGAGAAAGTCGGCGCGTGTTCGCGATGCGGCATGCTCGACACCGCCGACCCGTGCACGCTCTGCACCGCGCCCGGGCGTGACGATGGGTTGATCTGCGTCGTCGCCGAGGTAGGCGATGTGTGGGCGCTGGAGCGCGCAGGCGCGTTTCAGGGGCGCTACCACGTGTTGGGCGGCGTGCTCGCGGCGCTCGATGGCGTGCGGCCCGAGGATCTGCGCGTCTCGCAATTGATCGCGCGCGCCGGCGAACCCGGCGTGCGGGAAATCATCATCGCGCTCTCAGCGACCGTGGATGGCCAAACGACGGCGCATTATTTGACGGAGCGTCTCGCGCCACTTGGCGTCGTGGTCACGCGCCTCTCGCACGGCGTGCCCGTCGGCGGCGAACTTGATTTGCTGGACGACGGCACATTGTTCGCCGCGCTCGCCGCGCGAAGGCCGTTCTGATGGGCGACGGCCGATGAACACGATCCGCGTCGGTGATTTTGTGGAGGCGGCCGCGACCTCCGACCTCGCGGATTTCGTCGCGCGCGCGCCGTGGGAGCTGACGCAAAACGCTGAAGCGATCATGCGCAGGCTGATTGGCGCGCTGCCGCCGGACTATCGCCTGATCGATGGCGTCGCGCTGCACGGTTCGGCGATCATCGAGACGGGCGCAATTCTGAAGGGCCCTGCGATCATTGGGCCCGAGTGCTACATCGCCGCCAACACTTATGTGCGCGGCGGGTGCTGGCTGGGGCCGCGCGTGACGCTCGGCCCCTCGTCAGAGCTCAAATCGAGCTTTCTGTTCGACGGCGCCAAGCTCGCGCATCTCAACTTCGTGGGCGACAGCGTGCTCGGCGCGGACGTGAACGTCGAAGCTGGCGCGATGATCGCAAACTACCGGAACGAGCGCGCGGACAAGCGCATCCGCATTCGCACCGAGGACGGCGAGGTCGATACCGGCGTCGAGAAATTCGGCGCGCTGATTGGCGATCACGCGCGCATCGGCGCAAATGCGGTCATCGCGCCCGGCGCGCTCATCCCGCGTAGCGCGATCGTGCCGCGTCTCGCGCTCGTCGATATGGGCTAGCGCGCGAGCGCCTTCGCGGCAGCTTTCGGCGGCTTGCACTTCGCACACCGGCAGCCGTGCGGCTTGATGTAGCTGGTGAAGTAGTCCTTGCCGTAATTGTAGGCGAGCTCTTCACCCACTTTGATGGCGCGCTTGGAGAAGATGTAGACGCGGCCCTTGTGAATTTCCGGTTCGCAGTTCGGCCGGCAGGAGTGATTGATGTAGCGCGCGGTGTTGGCGCGCGGGCTGCCGTCGATGGTCTTCTTCGAATTGACCGCAAAGAGGTACTTGTTGGCCTTCTTGTCGGCCTCTTCGTTGGTGAGCGCGGGGCCAAAATATTCGATGAGGCACTCGCCCTTCGGAATCGGCTCGCCAGCATAGAGCCCGAGGCCAGCGGCCGAGCGTTTTACGATCAGATTGCGGCCGCTGGGCGTGAATTTCCGACGAACCTGCGCCATTCGGGCCGACCTCATGCTCTTTCAGAAGAAGCGCGGTGTTTAGAGAGCGTTGCGTGCGCTGAAAACCCCTCGCGCGGTGCGAAGCTCAGCCATGCCTACTTGTGATCCAGGCACTCAGTGCGGGCGCGCGTGATGCGCGGATCCATCAGGCCCTCATCGCGGAACCTAACGAGCATCGCCTCGTACTCCTCGGGCGGGATCGAGCGCGTGATTCGGTCCCACGTGCAGGCGCAGACGGGATCGCTCGCCGGACACGACCGATTGAAGGCAACCCGGTGACGCTCAGGGTATTCGTGCGCTTTGCCCGGACCGCATCCGGCAAGCCCAAGGCATAGCAGCGACGCCGCCACAGCCGCGCGCATGAGCGCCCCCCGCTATTGAGGCGGCGCGCTCCGGAATCGCAGCAGCCGCCCGTCCACCGTGCGTAGCACAAGCAGGCCCGGCTGGCTCGCATCGAGACTGACCATCTCGCGCATCAACGAGAGAAAGAGCGTCTCCTGCTCCATCACGCGCGGCGCGCAGGCCATTTCGGTAACGGCAAGATCGGTGAAGCGCGTGGACTCGGCGAGACGTTGGATTTCGCCGGTATAGCGATTGCAACTCGACGTGCCCGAGATGCGCGAGCCGTCGATGACGAGTGTGGGGTACGGCTGGCCGAACACGCCGCCGGAGGCTTCGGCCGCGATCCAGGCGCCTTCGAGCCGGTCCGGCGTCGAGGCGCAGGCGCTCAGAGCGGCTGCTGCGCTGAAGACGGCGGACAAAATAGGGCGGCGCATGACGAAGGCTCGCGCCACAAAGCGGCGGAAATGTGTAGTCTTCGCGGATGGTCAAAGCCGCCTGCCACTGCACGGCCGTGCGTTTCGAGATCGCGGAAGCGCCGTCCTGGGTGCTCGATTGCAATTGCACGCTCTGCCGCCGGTACGGCGCGCTCTGGTGCTATTTCCATGGCGCCGACCAAGCGAAGCTCCTCAGCCAGCCGGACGCTGCGCTCACGGACGTCTATTCCTGGGGCGATCACGGCATTGCGTTTCAGCGGTGCAAAGTCTGCGGATGCATGACGCATATGACGACGGCGGATGCGCTGCGCGTCACTTTCGGCGTCAATGCGCGGATGATCCCGACGCTCGATCCGGCGGCCACCAAGGTCATCCAGATGGACAACGGCCACACGGGCGTGTTCTGGACCAAATCCGACGCGCCGCCGCGCGCAAGTCATCATCCGCCGATGCCGAGGCCCGGGCCGGACGATTGGCGCTGATGCGCTAGTTCGCGCCGTCTTCCAGCAAGCGGCGC
>CAZXNY010000381.1:0-2970 GCA_964642205.1 uncultured Caulobacteraceae bacterium | reverse complement strand
TGCGCTCGGCGCCTGCAGCGTCGATCCGCACATCGCCCCACAACAGATCGAGCGGGCGCCAGCGCAGCGCGACGTTCTCAATCTCGACCCAAACGCCGGCCTCGTCTGTGAGCGTCACGCGGCGCGCGCTCATCGTGCCGAGCCCCGTGCCGCTCACGCCCTCAATGTTGAGCCGCCCTAGGCGCCACACGCGCTGGCCGTCCGCGACATGATCGACGATCCACGGGCCGGTCGGCCCGAGCACCGCGACTGCGCCGCCAGCGACAAGCGTCGCTGCGCCCGCGGCGATGAACATTGCCGTGCGTGCGCGTGGGGGAAGCTTGAACCTCAAAACGCCTGACCAAGCGAAACGTAGAGCGCATAAGTCGGATCGCCGTCGCGCTTATCGAGCGGGAAGGCGAGATCGATACGCAGCGGCGCAAAGCCAAGATTGTAGCGCGCGCCCACGCCCGCGCCCCAGCGGAAGTCGGTCGCGTCGCCCCACTCATCGAACGCGCTGCCGCCATCGAGGAACGCGACGGCGCCGAGATTGCCATCGAAGAAATCGTCACCGAAGCGGTAGCGCGCTTCGAGCGAAGTTTCGAGCACGCCCTGCCCGCCGGGCGTGACGGTGTTGGCGAGCACGATGCGCTCTTCGGGATAGATTGAATTGTAGTCGTAGCCGCGCACGGAGCCGCCGCCGCCTGCGTAGAAGCGGCGATCGGGCGGCACGTCTTCGTCGCTGCCGGAAACGACGGTGAGCCAGCCTGCGCGGGCGCGCGCCGCAAAGGTCAGGTCATCGTTTTCGCCGCGCGTATCGTAGGTGCGCGCCTCCGCGATGGCGCGCACGAAGCCGATGCTCGCATCGCCCGCGGAGACGGACGGCTCAAGACGAGCGACCAGGATGTCGCCGTCGCGTGCGTCGAGCGGATTACCGGTTGTGTCGCGCCGCAATTCGCCGAAGCCGGAAAGCACGATCGCATCCCGCACGCCGGCGGTCTCGGTGTAGCGGTCAGCCGAGAGCGAGAGGCCGTAGCTGAGGCCGAGTTCGAGGCGCTCCGCGGACTCGACAGCGGCGGCGACCGAGACGCCTTCGCGTGTGTACGGCTCGGTGTCTTCGCGGCGGATCGCGCCGGTGAGGCGCACGGTGCGGCCGATGCCGGCGGCATGCGGGCGTGTAATTTCCGCGGTGAGATCCTGCGCGAGTTCGCTGAGCTGTGCCTCCATGCGCAACGTATCGCCACGGCGCGTGTAGTTGCGGCGCGACCACGCCGCTTCGACGCCGACGCCCTCGGTGGTCGAAAAGCCCGCGCCGAATTCGTACGCGTTGCGCGGCGCGGGCTCGACTTCGAGGATCACGTTACGCACGTCGCTGCCAGGCGCGGCTGGTTCGAGGCGTGTGGCGACGCGCGTGACCGCGCCGGTTGCGCTGATATCGCGGCGGAGTTGCGAGAGGCGTTCCGGCGCGAAGAAGTCTTCGCCCTCGCGCCAATTGGTGACGCGCGCGAGAAAGCCAGGGCGGAAGAGGCCGGCGGGATCGCTGACGAGCACGCCAAGGCGTGCGCGCTGGCCCGCGTCGAAGCGGTAGGATGGCGCCATCGTCTGATCGGCGTGATCGACGACAACACGCCGCTCGCCAGCTTCTGCCTCCGGGTAGCCGTTATTCTGCAAGCCCGCGACGGCGGCGGCTTCGGCGCCAAGCACGGAGGCAGCACGTGCGGGCGCGCCCATCGGCGCGGTCTTGATCGCTTCGGCGACGGCGCCGCGTGCGGTCGCAACGGGCGCGTCGCCATCGTACTCGACGGAAGAAGGCCCAAGCCGAAAGCGCGGGCCGAGCGTGAGGCGCACGCGCGCACGGGGCGGATCGTTTTCCGCGACGGCTTCGGCTTGGCCTTGATAGTAGCCCTCGGCGCGCAGCCACGCCAAAGCGCGGGCGGCGGCTTCTTCGGCAATGCGCTCAGCGTCGAACAACGTCTCGGGCGGATCGCGTTCGGGGAGCAGGCGTTCGATCGCGTCGCGCGTCGTGTCGTCGGCGCCTTCGAGCACGACGGGCGAGGCCGCGTGCGCTGGAGCAGGCGCGGCCAGGGCAAGGCCTGCCGCCGCGCACGCCGCGGCCGACAATTTCGTAAGGGCGCGCATGAACGCGCAGACCCTGGTGAGAGCCGGGTTAACGATGCATCAACCAGTTAGGCCGGAGCGGCCGTTGCAGGATTAATTTGCTGTCAGCGCAGCAGCTTCGCCAGAAGCGGATTCGCGCGCGGCTTGTGCGAGCGACGTCTTCTCAAGGATCGTTGCGGTCGCGTCCCGAGCCGCGATCAGCGCGGGCCGGACGGGGCAGGTCGTCTCGCTGACGCAGTCCTCGCACTTACGGTAGGCCGTGACGCTGGCGCAGGGCGCGAGCGCAAGCGGGCCATCGATGGCGCGGATGACTTCCGCGAACGAGATCGTTTCGGGGTCGCGTGCCAGCGCATAGCCGCCATTCTTGCCCCGATGGCTAACGACGAGCCCGCTCCGCCGCAGCTCGATCAGGATGTTCTCCAGGAACCGGCGCGGAATGTCCTGCCGCTCGGCGATGTCGGCGATAAAGGTCGCGCGCGCATTGCCTTGGGCGGCGAGGTCCACCATCGCCCGGAGGGCGTATTTGGCCTTGCTGGTCAGCATGGGGGCGAGGCTCTAGCAGCGCCCGCCGCGCCGGGCCAGCGCTCGCGCGCCACAAGCGCGCTTGTGGCGCAGAGGATTATCCCCAGGGGCCAGATTTGCGTCTGGGCGGCTGGCTCCAGGGTCCGGGGCTGGAGGGCGGAGCGGCCGCCGCAGGCTCGGGGCGGTAGGCCGGGGCGCCCATCGTGCGGGCCAGCTCGCGCAGTGCGTTGATGCGGTTCTGCGTCGCCGGGTGCGTCGAGAACAGGTTGTCGGCGCCGCGGCCGGCAAGGGGATTGATGATGAACATGTGCGCGGTGGCCGGGTTGCGCTCGGCGTCCGGGTTCACTTGGC
>CAZXNY010000380.1:0-3006 GCA_964642205.1 uncultured Caulobacteraceae bacterium | reverse complement strand
AAGAACTGATCGGCGACGGCGAAGAACGACACGCGCGTGGGCGTGCGCGCGAACACGGCGCTTGCGTCCGGATAATAGAGATAAACGCCGCCGGCGCGGCGCGCGCCTTGCGCGACGCTTTCGTAATCGCCACGCGGCGAGCGCGGGTCGCGCCCGCCATAGGCGATGAGCAGCGGCCGCTCGATGGCGCTTGCGTGCGACGTGGGCGAACGTTGGCGCAGCACGTCGCGCCCTTCCGGCGTGCGGATATCGCCGATGCGCTGCGCGATGCCGCTGCGCAGCCAATCATCCCGCGTGGGCGCGGCGGTGAGCAGCGATTCGAGATTGGCAGGCCCGCCGATATCGACGGCGCACGCAAAACGCTGCGGCGTTGTCGCCGCGCCCATGAGCGCAGCGTAGCCGCCGTAGCCAGCGCCGACGATGGCGATACGCTCGGGCTGGGCGATGCCTTCTTCGACTGCCCATTGCACAGCGTCGAGCAGATCATCCTGCATGCGCCCGCCCCACTCGCGCGCGCCGGCGTTGACGAAGGCTTTGCCGAACCCGGAGGAGCCGCGGAAGTTCACGCTAAGCGCGGCGTAACCGCGGTTGGCGAGCCATTGGTGCAACGGATGGAAGCCGAAGGAATCGCGGCCCCACGGCGTTGCGTGCGGCAAGATCACGAGCGGCGTCGGTTCATCGGGGCGCGAGTCGCCGTTTGCGTCGGAGCCGATCGGCAGCGTGAGATAGGAGACGAGCGTCAGGCCATCGCGCGCTTCGATCTCAACCGGAATCATTGGCTGCAGCGGCGCGCTTTCGAGCGAGGGGCGATGGCGGAACAGCAGCGTGAGGCGGCGCTGCTGGAGATTGCTGCGGTCGTAGAGGTAAGAGCGCGCGGGCGTGGTCGCGTTGTCTTCGACGACGATCCAATATTTGTCATCGACGCTGCGGCTGGTGACGCGCGGATCGCCCGCGAGTTCGGCATCGAGGAAGGTGAGATCGGCCTGCGCTTCGGCATCGAGCGCGCGCCATTCGCGGCGGAGATAATCGGCGGCGAACGCTTCGGGCGCGCCGCTCGCGGGATCGCGCCACACGTCGCTGACGTCGGCGCGGGCGCTTTCGCCGAGCACGGTCTTGGCGCCGGTTTCGACGTCGACGCGCACGAGCGCGGCGCGATCGCGGCCGGTGGAATCGTACATCAGGAAGGAACGGCCGCCCGCTTCGAACGCGATCGGCTCGGTGGTGAGTGCGTCTTCGAACGGGAGCGCCATCAAGACGCTCCACGTTCCGCTCTCGCCGCGCGACATGATCTCGACGCCGCCATCGGCGCCGGCCCGCAGGCCAAGGCGCACGCGGTTGTCGCGGTCGAGCACGTAACGGAAGAAGCGGCGCGTGTTGCGCTCGATCAGCGTGCGCGAACCGGTGGCGACATCCATCCGGAAGAGATCGGGCCAAGCGCGGTCCCGCTCATTGAGCGCGACGATGACGCCGCTTGGGTCTGCTGCAGAGACGCCGACGATTTCGGCGTGGCCGGCTTCGCTGAGCGTGGCGGTTTCGCCAGTCGTCACATCGACGGAGTAGAGGCGGAAGTCCTCGTTGCCATCATCGTCCGTCAAATAGAGCAGATGGCGCGCGTCTTCGGCCCACGCATAAGCGACCACGCCATTGGTTTGCGTGACGGCGCGCGCGACGCCGAGCGTGGCGGTGGGAACGACCCAGAGATTGAGCGCGCCATCGCGGGGCGCGAGGAACGCGATCATCTCGCCGCGCGGCGAGAGCTTCGCGTCCGTGCGCGCGGGATCGCCGAACAGGTCGGCGCGCGCGATCATGGGCGGCGCTGCGGGCGGGGGCAAAGTGGCTGTGGCGTTGGGGCCGCGCCCGCAAGCGGCGGGGGCGATCAGGGCAAGGCCCAACAGCGCATACGCGCCGGCGTTGCGCCTCATTCTAGGCTCCCCGACCATGGACGGACCTTAACGCACTCCCCCGCCCCGGCAAACCGCATGGGCGCCTGACGGTCAACCCTAAGGACCGGTCAACATTGGGGGCTGTTTTGACATGGGCGGCGACGCTTCCTAAGTGACGGCCGTTTGCCCGCAAGGTACGCAGGGCGCGGAGGCAATTCACTTGGCCAAGCAGGGAAAATCGGGGGCGGCGCCGCAGGCTACGGGCGCGCTCGTGCTGGCTGATGGGACGGTCTATTTCGGCGTTGGGCTGGGCGCGCAAGGCGAGGCGCTGGGCGAGGTCTGCTTCAACACCTCGATGACCGGGTATCAGGAAATCCTGACCGATCCCTCTTACGCCGCGCAGATCGTCGCGTTCACGTTTCCGCATATCGGCAATGTCGGCGCCAACAAGGAAGACATCGAGCAAAGCTCGCCAGCAGCCGCAGCGGCCGCACGCGGCGCTGTGTTCCGGACCGTGCCGACAGATTCTTCCAATTGGCGCGCCGATGAAACGCTGACGTCGTGGCTCGCCAAGCGCGGCGTGATCGCGATCGCCGGGCTCGATACGCGCGCGCTGACAAAGCGCATTCGCGAACATGGCATGCCGAACGCGGTGATCGCGCACGATCCGGCCGGCAAGTTCGATATTCCCGCGCTCACCGCGAAAGCCAAAGCGTGGCCCGGCCTTGAGGGCATGGACCTCGCGAAGGATGTGACGACGGCGCAGACTTACGTTGTGAGCGAGCAGCGCTGGCGCTGGCCGGTTGGCGTTGAAGACGTGACGAAGCCGAAATTTCACGTCGTGCTGTTCGATTACGGCGTGAAGCGCAACATTCTGCGCGCGCTCGGCGATGTTGGGTGCAAGGTCACCGTGTTGCCCGCGAACGCGACCGCGGAAGATGCGATGGCGCTGAAGCCCGATGGCTACGTGCTCTCGAACGGGCCGGGCGATCCAGCCGCGACGGGCGTGTACGCCGCGCCGCAAATTCGCAAGCTCGTCGATAGCGGCGCGCCGGTGATGGGCATTTGCCTTGGCCACCAGATGCTGGGCCTCGCGCTTGGCGCCAAGACGCTGAAGATGCCG
>CAZXNY010000379.1:0-3011 GCA_964642205.1 uncultured Caulobacteraceae bacterium | reverse complement strand
GACGGGCTTGAGGCCATCGCGCACATCCGGCAGCGCGCGGCTCGTAATTGTGGAAAGCGCGTACGCGAGATAGCGCTTGGAAAGCGCCTCGCCGATCGGCTCCTCGATGATCCGTCCGCCTTCCTCAGGCGAAATGATCCCTGAATCGTCTGCCATTCTTAGCTCCGCCGCCCCGGTTTCTTGTTGGCCCAGGGGCGGGATTCACGCACCGCTATGTCAGAGTCGCCCGGCAAAGCCCAATCGCTCGATCAGCCGCCGCCGGCTGTCCGGCAGCCCTTCGCCCCGCTGGTCGAACAAGCGGCGCTCGAGGAAATGGCCAGCCAGCGCGAAAGCGTCGGCAACGTCGCCCTCCTCCACAGGCGCCGCGCCATCCAGGAGGAATGGCGGCAGGCGCAGCAGTTTGTCCGCGAACGGCGCGCCCGCTTCCGCACTCGCCGCGCGCCCAGTGCGCGGGCTCACCCACGCCAAATCCTCCGTCGCACCGGAAACGGCGCAGCGCTCAAGATCGAGCCCGTATCCGGACTGCGCCAGGAGGCCGATCTCGAAGCGCACATAGATCGCCGGCCAAATCTCCTCGACCGGCAACGCCTCAAGCAGCACGACCAGCCCTTCAAACAGTCCCGGATACGCCTGCCGCTCCGCCGTCGCGGCGCGCACCAACGCAATCGCTGTGCTGATTGCTGAAAGTGCGCCGGGATCGGACAACACGCGGCCAGCGTAAGGCTCTGCGACTTCGAGTGGATTGAAGAATCCGAGTTGCTCGGAGAGCCGCGCCTTCCATCCGGCATGCACGAGATTGCCGGGTTGCAGCGCCGGCGCCGCGCGGCGCCCGCCATGTACGACGCCGCCGAACCGCCCGTGCGTGCGTGCAAACACTTCCGCGACGAGCTTGCCCTCGCCGAGCGGCCTGCTGCCAAGCACGATCGCGTCGTCAACCCATTCCATGACGCTCAGTCATCGAAGTCGAGGCCCATCGCATCGAAGCGCGCGCGCTCATCGCTCCAGTTCTCCCGCACTTTCACATGCAGAAAGAGATGCGCGGGCGCGCCGAGCATTGCGGCGATGTCGGCGCGCGCTGCTTGCCCGATCGCCTTGATCGATTGCCCGCCATCGCCGATCGCGATCTTCCGCTGACTTTCGCGCGCCACATAGATCGTCTGCTCGATCCGCACCGAGCCGTCTTTCTTCTGCTCCCACGCTTCGGTCTCGACCGTGGTCTCGTACGGCAATTCGTCATGCAGCCGCAGCATCAGCTTTTCGCGCGTGATCTCGGCGGCGCGCACGCGCGCTGGCGCATCGGCGGCTTGATCTTCGGGAAAGAGCCAAGGCCCTTCTGGCGCGCGCGCGGCGAGAGCGTTCGCCAGGTCGTCGACCCCGTCGCCCTTCTCGGCAGAGATCATGAACACGTCCGAATAGACGCCCTCGTCGAACAATGCCTTCGTCACCGCAAGCAAGGCATCGCGCGGCATGGCGTCGATCTTGTTCAGCGCCAGGATCGCCTTGACGTTGGTTTCCTTCAGCCGCCCGACGATGGTCGCGACATCTTCACGCGCGCGCTTGTCCGCCGGCGTCGGAGCCGCGCGCGCTTGTCCCGGCGCATCGACCACGTGCACGACCGCATCCGCGTCCGCCAACGCGCCCCAGGCCGCACGCACCATCGCGCGATCGAGCCGCCGCTTCGGCGAAAACACGCCGGGCGTATCGACCAGCACCAATTGCGCCTGGCCGCGCATCGCAACGCCCCGCAGCGGAAAGCGCGTCGTCTGCACCTTGTGCGTGACGATCGCGACCTTCTCGCCGACGAGCCGGTTCACGAGCGTGGACTTGCCTGCGTTCGGCGCGCCGATCACGGCGACGATCGCGCAACGCGTGTCGTCAATCATGGACGCCCTGCACTTTCAAAAGCTCCGCAGCCGCAGCTTGCTCCGCTTCGCGTTTAGAGCCGCCCTCGCCGCGCGCCGGCGCCAAGCCAGACACCTGCGCCTCAACGACAAAGTGCGGCGCGTGGTCTGGCCCGGTTCGCGCCACGACTTCGTAGCGCGGCCCATCGCGCCGCTGCGCGGCCGCCCATTCCTGCAGTGTCGTCTTCGGATCTTTGCGCGCGCGTGACGTGCTTTCGAACTCAGGCGCCCAGAAGCGCATGATGAATGTGCGCGCCGCTTCGAGTCCGGCGTCGAGGTAGATCGCCGCGATCACGGATTCACATACATCAGCGAGGATCGCTTCCTTGCCGCGCCCGCCCGCCTGCGCTTCGGCGCGTGACAGCACGATGGCCGGCCCAAGATCGGCGCGTTCGGCCGCGCGCGCACACGCGCCGCGATTGACCAGCGCGTTGAGCCGGGGCGCCAAGCCGTCCTCGGCATCGCTGGTGTGGCGCGCATAGAGAAACTCGCAGATCACGAGCCCCAGCACGCGGTCGCCCAAAAACTCCAGGCGCTCATACGTGATCGCGCCCGCGCGGCCGTGGCTCGCGCTTGAATGCGTCAGAGCTTCCGTGAGCAGCGCGCGGTTCGCGAACGCATGGCCGATGCGCGCTTCGAGCGCGGCGATAGCGTCCTCAGCCAAGGTCTATTCCAACGTATGCAAGAACCGGTCGCCGCGGAATCCGGTGAACAACGTCCAAGGCTGCAGCAGGCTCGTCGATCCATCGAACGAGGCGATCACGATCTGCGCTGGGCCAACGAGATATTCGAACGGCACAAAGCCCATCGCCAGCGTGCGGCTATCTTCGGAATTGTCGCGGTCGTCGCCCATGAAGAAGTAATGCCCCTCGGGCACGATGAACTCGCGCGTGTCGTCTAGCGGGCCGCGCGGGTCCTTGTCGAACGTCGTGTAAGTCACGCCGTTTTCGAGCGTCTCCCGCCACGCCGGAATTTCGTGGATCAGCCCGTTCGGTTCTTCGAACGGCTGCAGCCCCAGCGACTCGCGCTCCACCGCCTCGCCATTGATGTAGAGCGCTCCGCCCGTCACGCGGATGCGATCGCCCGGCAGGCCGATCAGGCGCTTGACGA
>CAZXNY010000378.1:0-3017 GCA_964642205.1 uncultured Caulobacteraceae bacterium | reverse complement strand
AGCCCGCCGATCGAAGTCGCGCTCGTGCTCGACAACACCGGCTCGATGTCGAACGACATGCAAGCGCTGCGCGACGCCGCAGGCGATCTCACCGAATATCTGCTCAGTCTCGATGGCGACAGCGTGCAAGTCGCGCTCGTGCCGTTCGTCGCGCAGGTGAACGTCGGCAGCCAATATCGCAACGCGCAGTGGATGGATTCCACCGGCATCTCTCCTTACAACGGCGAGCTCCTGGAAGACCGCCAGATCGCGCTTCTCGATTGGACGGCCTCGATGGGCGTCATGCAGGGCGGTTCGAACCTCAACTGCCTTGCGCTCTCGACGCGCCCGTGGGGCACGCTGCCGGACAACCAAGCCGATCCTGCTTACACCGGCCCCTACAATATCGTGTGGGTGTTCGATAACGGCGTTGCCGGCATCGGCCGCAAGTGCCGCGCCTTCACGCCCGATGCGATCAACTATTTCGAGCTTTACGATCAGCTCCCGGGTTCGCCGTGGAAGGGCTGCGTCGAAGCGCGCACCATGCACAACGATCACGACATTCGCGATACGCCTGGCAATCCAGGCGATCCGGAGACTTTGTTCTCGCCGTTCTTCTGGATCGACACCGGCGGCACGGCCGGGCAGGGCAGCAGCAATACGTCGAGCGCGATGAACTATCAAAGCGCCAACTCGTATCTCACCGATACGCGCGGCGACATCACGCGCACGCGCCTTGCCGATGGCAGCGCGCAGGTGACGGGCTCGTACACCGACAATTTCAACTCCTCGGCCCTGAACAACTCGAACGGCACGACCGCGTGGGGCTCAACGCCCTGGGTCGAAACCGGCGACAACAGCAACACCAACAGCGCGTCGGCCGGTCAAATCCGGATCGACAACCCGAACACCACCAACGCCATGACGTTCCGCGACGACGACAACGACAGCGGCAACGGCACCGCGCGCATCCAGCGCACCGTGAACCTCGCGGGCGCGCAGGAAGCCACGATCTCGTACAGCTATGTCGAGACGGGCTACGACGCTGGCGAAACCGTCACGGTGTTGTTCTCGGCCGATGGCACGAACTTCAACCAGACGATTCAAGTCATCGACTTGAACTCGAACACGGGCGCGATCAACAACGTGGCGCTGAACGGGCCGTTCACGGCCAATTCCGCGATCCGCTTCGTCGTCGCGGGCACCAACAACAACTCTTCGGGCGCCGACGTTGTCGCGATCGACAATCTGGTGATCAACATCTCGAACACCGTCACCGCGACGATGACGAACGGCAACAGCACATCGAGTGTGACCGCCGCCGAGCGCCGCCGCGCCTATTGGTTCAACGCGTTCAAGTATCGCGGTGACACCACCGGATCTGGCTTTGCCTCGTACACCAGCGCAGCGCCAAGCGTGCGCGGCCCCAACCGCGGCTGCCCCACGCCCATCGTCCCGCTCACGAATGACCTCAACGTTCTGAGCCCCGCGGTGGATGCGATGCGTCACTGGAACGGCGGCGGCACCAACCAGGCCGAAGGCCTGGCGTGGGGCTGGCGCGTGCTTTCGCCGACGGCGCCCTTCACCGAAGGCGCAGCCTACGGCGACACACGCAAGATTATCGTGCTGATGAGCGACGGTGAAAACACCAATGTCGGCACCGACGCGGTCTACCAGTCAGACTATTCGGCGTTCAATTACCGCGGCCTCTGGGATGAGTACGCGGATGGCTCGCTGCTGGGGCTCGTCGTTGGCCAGCTGCGCGGCATCCTGAACTCGCTCTATCGGCGCAACATCCACTCGCAGGCCCAGTTCGTGAACCACATCAACGATCGCGAGCGCCTCTTGTGCGAGAACATCAAGCGCGAAGACATCGTGATCTACACGGTGCTCTTCCGCGAGACCGATCTGACGACCGAGAACCTGATGCGCAATTGCGCGACCAGCAGCGATCACTTCTTCCGCGCCGACAGCCAGGAAGAACTCCAGCAGGTCTTCACCGCGATCGGTTCGGGCATCGGCCAGCTTCGCCTCACGCACTAGTGTGAGGCGCTTGCTGATTAAGTCTGCTATTCGGCGGCTTGGAACGTGATGTTGAGCCGCGCGTCCGAGCCGGGCGAGGGCGTGCCGTCATCGAGCGTTGGGCGCGCACGATAGGAGCGCGCCACCCGCAGCGCCGCTTGCCCAAAGCCATAGCCTGCCGGGCTCTCGCTCGCGACCGCGCAGGCGGCCGAGTAATCGGCTTGCACGACACAAGAGAGCTGCACGCGCCCGCTGACATCCGCGCGGCGCGCGTTCTGCGGATAGACGGCGCTGAATTGCGCCGCGCTCGCGCGCGTCTGCCACACCACCACGCCGCGCCGTGCAATCGGGGCAGGCGTGGGCGCGGCAAGCGCCGCCATTTGCTGCGGCGCGGGCGCGACCGGCTGCGGCATCAGCGTCACTGAAGGCGTTGCCGGTTGCGGGCCAAGTGGCTCGAACCGTGGCGCGGCGGCGGCGTTGCGCGGATCGTCGCGTGTGATCGTCTCGCGCGCGGCGGCTTGCTGGCGCGCTGCCGGCGCGCGGGGCGTTGCGTCGAACGCGCTTTCTTCAAGCTCGGTTGGGCCGCCGACGGCCGGAGCACCCGGCGTGGTGGGCAGCGGCGCGCTCAACTCAGCGACATCCTCTCCCGGTGTGGGTTCTTCCTGCGCGGCGTAGGCTGGCGCTTCCGGTCCCAGCTGCTGGCCCGTGCCGAAATACATGCCCGCGCCAATCGCGCCCGCGCCCAACAGCGCAAACAGGATCACAAAGCGCATCGCGCCGCCGCCGGCGGAGCGGCGTTCGGGCGGGGGCGCATAATCGCGATACTCGCGCACCGGCGGCGCGTAAGCGGGCGGCGCTGCATAAGCGCGTTCCGGCTCCGGCTCGCGTTCGCGCACGAGCGGCGCTTCGCGGCGCGGCGGCGGCGGCGCGGCGGCCGGGCGGCGCGCCTGCGTTTCCACGGCGCGCGCGGCGGCCTTTAGCGGCGTCGTGTTCGCGTCCTGCAATTGCTTGAGCCG
>CAZXNY010000377.1:0-3025 GCA_964642205.1 uncultured Caulobacteraceae bacterium | reverse complement strand
CGTCGATCGCGTTGTCGACGACCTCGTAGACCATGTGGTGCAGGCCCGAGCCGTCATCGGTGTCGCCGATATACATGCCCGGGCGCTTGCGAACAGCGTCTAAGCCCTTGAGAACCTTGATAGAATCCGCACCGTATTCGGGCGCGCTTTGGGGTGCGGTCATGTGGTGCGAATCGAGCCCTGGATGAGCCCAAAATATAGGGATTAGAGGCCGAAAAGTCTTGGGTTTTGGCGCCGCAGCACGGCCAGAAAATCGGTGGATTTAGCGCCTCGTTGCGGGCCTGCTATGGAGGCGCCGAACCTGCCTGAAATGGAGCGCTAATGGCCGCCCTCGAACTGAAGAAATGGGGCCTCAAAATCGGCGGCGGCGCGCCGCTGACGGTGATCGCCGGGCTGAACGTGCTGGAGGACGTCTCGCTCGCGCTGGAGACGGGGCGGACGCTCAAATCGATCTGCGAGAAGCTGTCCCTGCCCTACGTGTTCAAGGCGAGCTTCGACAAAGCCAACCGCTCCTCGATCCACTCCTATCGCGGCCCGGGGCTGAAGGACGGGCTGGCGCAGCTCGAGCAGGTCAAGAAGCAGCTCAACGTGCCGATCTGCACGGACCTGCACGAGATCGATCAGGCCGAGCCGGTCGCGGCGGTGGCGGACCTCGTGCAGATCCCCGCGTTCCTCTGCCGGCAGACCGACTTCGTGATCGCGGCCGCGCGCGCGACGCTGGCGGCAGGCGGGCTGCTCCATGTGAAGAAGGGGCAGTTTCTGGCGCCCTGGGACGCGCGCAACATCACCGACAAAGTGCGCGAAGCAATTGGCGCGGACATCGTGATCTTGTGCGAGCGGGGCGTTTCGTTCGGTTACAACAATCTCGTCGTCGACATGCTCGCGATCGAGGAAATGCAAAACCTCGGCGCGCCGGTGACGATCGACGCGACGCACGCGGTGCAATTGCCGGGCGCCGTTGCGGGATCGAATGGCGCATCGACGGGCGGGCGTAGAAGCGGCGTGCCGATCATCGCGCGCGCAGCCGTCGCCGCAGGAGCTGACGGCGTGTTTCTTGAGTTTCACCCCGAGCCGGACAAAGCCAAGTGCGACGGGCCGAGCTGCTTGCCGCTCGATGGCGCTGAAGCGTTGCTTACCTCGCTCAAGCGCGTGCGCGAAGCGGTGCGGTGACCGCGCGTTGCGCGGCGCTAAAACAAATCCAGCGCCATCGGGCCGAGCCAGAGCGCGGCGCAGGCGAAGAGCGCGAGGCCAAACGTAAGCAGGAGACCGTCGCGCGCGGTCATGCCGAGGCCGAACAGGATAAGCGCGGCGCTCGGAAGCGCGGGCGCAAAGGGGATGAAGCCAAGCGGCACCGTGATAATCGCGGCAGCGACGCAGACGAGCGCGACGAGATTGACGAAGGGCGGCGCGGCCAAAAAAGTGAAACGCGGGCGGATGACTTTGTCGATGCGCTGCGCCCAAGGGCGCGCCTTTGCGATGCCGCCGGACATCTTGCGCGCCGGCACTTCCTTGTCGAGCATGCCCTTCGGCAACCACGGCTGTTTGAGACCAATCGCCATTTGCCCTGCGATGAGGAAGGCGAGCGCCGCGAACAACCACGTCGATCCTGGGATGAGCGATGCAGGTGAAATCGCAACGAGGCCGATCAGCAGAATGAGCGGGCCGTACGCACGGCGTCCGACAGCTTTGAGAAGATCGCCAACGATTACACGGCCGTCGCCGTCGCGATCGGCGCAGGCCTCGTCGAGCTCATCGAGCACCATTTCGAGGTTTTGCTTTTTCGGCGCGCGGCTTTGGCCGACACGCCCCGTCACCGCGGCCATGAGCACAACTCCAGTCGCGGCCGCAACGCGGCGCCGCGCGTGCTTGTTCCCTAGACGAGAACGGCCGCGCCGTCCTGCACCAAGACGCGCTGGGCGCGATCGCCGAATGCTTCGAAGAGTGCAGCGTCCGTGCCCGTGAGCCAAGCTTGGCCCGCGCCCGCGAGCAATTCATCGAACAACGCCGCGCGCCGCTCCGCGTCGAGATGCGCGGCGGCTTCATCGATGAGGATGAGCGCGGGGCCAGCGTCGCTCGCGAGCGCGCGGGCATGCGCGAGCACGAGGCCGACGAGCAACGCCTTCTGTTCGCCCGTCGAGCAATGCTCCGCCGCCATGTCCTTCGGCGCGTGCGTGACGAGAAGATCGCTGCGGTGCGGGCCATCGAGCGCGCGCCCGGCGCCGGTGTCGCGGCCGCGCATGTCTTCCAGGAGCGCCAGAAAATCTTCTTCGACATCGGCGCTCTTTGCGCCCGCTTCGAAACGCGCCTCGAGCGGGCCTTCGAGTGAGAGGATCGCTTTTGGAAACGCGCCATCGGGCCGCGCGTCGATCGCTTCCTGCAGGCGCACGCGTGTTTCGACGCGCGCGGCGGCGAGCGCTGCGCCGTGCGCGGCCATTTCACGCTCAAGCGCGCCGAGCCAGACGCTATCGCCGGTGCGTTCGTTGAGCAGGCGCTGGCGTTCGCGCAGCGCGCGCTCATACGCGGCGGCGGCTTGGCCATGTTCGGGCGCGCGGCCCATGACGAGGCGATCGAAGAAACGCCGCCGGTCCCCTGCCGGGCCGGTGAACAAGCGATCCATCGCGGGCGTGAGCCACGTCATACGCGCGGCGCGCGTGAGATCGCCCGCGGTCGCAGGCCGGCCATCGAGCCGCGCGACGCGTTTGACGCCGCCTTCGGGCGTGCGCTCTGCGCCGGCGCCAAGCGTCATCGTCTCGCCATCGGCGATCATGCGCGCGGAAACGCTCCACGGCCGCAACCGCGCATCCACGCCATCCTTGCGCGCGACATCCATGAGCGCCGCGCCGCGCAAGCCGCGCCCGGGCGCGAGCATCGTGAGCGCTTCGAGGATGTTGGTCTTGCCCGCGCCGTTTGGTCCGTAGAGGCACACAGGGCGCGCATCGAGCGAAAGATCGAGCGCTTCGTGATTACGGAAGTCGCTCGCCGCGAGGCGTGCGACGTGCAGGCGGATCATAACCCCCTCCCCTTG
>CAZXNY010000376.1:0-3047 GCA_964642205.1 uncultured Caulobacteraceae bacterium | reverse complement strand
GCCGGGTGATGACACCCTCCCCACTTCGTGGGGAGGGAAAGATTCAACGCGCCCGCTCGGCAACATGAAATCGCTCGTGGCGTGCGCATGCTCCGCCACGCTCCACGACCGCAACCCAGGCTGCGGCGCGACATGCGCGCGCGCATGCCCAAGCGCGAACGCCGCCGTCGTCGTCGACGCGCGATGGCCCGCGCCCGCCAGCGCATGCGTGAGCGCGCCCACGATCAGCCCCCGGACGCGCTGCGCATCGCGAAAGCGCACTTCCGTCTTCGCGGGGTGGACGTTCACGTCCACTTCTTCCGGCGGCAGATCCAGAAACAGCGCCACGACAGGATGGCGGTCCCGCGCCAGCAAATCCTGGTACGCCGCGCGCACCGCGCCGACGATCAGCTTGTCCTTCACCGGCCGCGTGTTGACGAAGAGGTGCTGATATTCGCGCGTGCCGCGATGCAGCGTCGGCAAGCCAGCAAAGCCGGTGAGCCGCACATTATCGCGCACTTGATCGAGCGCGAGCGCGTTCGGCCCAAACTCCGCGCCGAGGATCGCCGCGAGCCGCCGCTTGCGCCCCTCGTTCTCCGGATCGCTCTCGGCGGCGACCTTCAGCGACGCGCGCCCGTCATGCTCCAGCAAGAACGACACATCCGGCCGCGCCATCGCGAGACGTTTGACGACATCGCCGATCGCCATCGCCTCCGAGCGCTCGCTCTTCATGAATTTGAGCCGCGCCGGCGTTGCATAAAAGAGATCGCGCGCTTCCACGATCGCGCCATGCGGCGAGAGCCCGCCCCACGCGCTGGGCGCCACAGGCGAAAGCGCGCCGCCTTCCACCGCAACGCGCCATGCTTCGCCCGCGCCCTTGGCGCGCGATTGGATCGTGAGCCGCGCCACCGCGCCGATGCTCGGCAGCGCTTCGCCGCGAAACCCCATCGTAGCGATGTTCAGAAGATCGACGCCGCCGTCCTCTTCCGCGATCAGCTTCGACGTCGCGTGCCGCTCAACCGCGAGCGAAAGCTCGTCCTTCGGGATGCCGTGCCCGTCATCCTCGATCCGGATCGCGCCGAGGCCGCCGCGCTCGATTGAAATCGCGATGCGTTTCGCGCCCGCGTCGAGCGCGTTCTCCACAAGCTCTTTGACCGCCGCCGCCGGCCGCTCCACGACCTCGCCCGCCGCAATGCGGTTCACAGCTTCGGGGGGCAAACGGCGGATCGTCATGGGAATCGGCGGAGTATACACGATTGCCAAACGCTCCCCGGACGGCGCACAGCGCCGATCCGGGGCCCAGGGCCACCTTCGCGTCCCGCTGCCCTGGATCCCGGCTCTCGCTGCGCTCGACCGGGAAGCGTCTTCAAAGGAGCGCTGCTAGAACCGCCGCCATGACCACGCCTGTCCGCCCGCCCACCGCCGCCCAGCTCGACTCGCCCTCCTATCGCCTCGCCGCGCTCGATCAGGATTTCATGCTGTCGCGCGCGCAGCGCGGCGTCCGGTTCTTGCTCGAATACGAGAAGGCCGAGCAGGCTTTGCGCGCGTGGGCCGTGAACTCCACCATCGTCGTGTTCGGCAGCGCACGCGTTGGCGATGACTCGCCCTGGTATCAAGCCGCGCGCGACTTCGGCCGCATCGCCGCCGAGCGCGGCGGCGCGCTTCTCGAGAATGACGGCGCCCCGCGCGACAACGTCATCGCCACCGGCGGCGGGCCGGGCCTCATGGAAGCCGCGAACCGGGGCGCTGCCGATGCCGGTGCACCCACCATCGGCTTCAACATCTCGCTCCCGCGCGAGCAAACGCCAAACCCGTTCACGACGCCCGCGCTCACGTTCCGCTTCCACTATTTCGCGATGCGCAAAATGCATCTCGCGATGCGGGCCAACGCGCTCGTCGTTTTCCCCGGCGGCTTTGGCACGCTCGACGAGCTGTTCGAAATCCTCACGCTCCGCCAAACCGGCAAAGCGCGCGACATTCCGGTCGTGCTCTTTGACGAGAGCTATTGGCGCAGCATCATCAACTTCGAAGCGCTCGTCGCGCACGGCATGATCGAAAAAGCAGACCTCGCGCTCTTCCGCTTCGCCGAAAGCGCCGAAGACCTCTGGTCCGCACTCTGCGCCGAAGGCATCCTCGATCGCCGCAGCGACGACGATCCGGTCTATCCGCCGGTGACGGACGAACTCTAATCCCCTCCCCTCGCGGGGAGGGGAGGCAGCTAACCGATCTGGCGCCAGCGATACGTCGCGCCCACGCCGCGGAACGCTTGGTCCCACGCCTCGCGCACTTGCGCTTCGGTCACGTTGTGATCGCGCCCATGCGAGACGAAATACACGTCGAACGCCACGCCCTGCGCCGCCGGTCCGAATTGCGCCTGCACCACATTGGCGAGCGCCGCGCTGTCGCCGCGATAGATCGAATAGGCCGGCGAGTTTTGCCGCATATCCGACACCAGGATCATCCGCCGGTTGGAAACGTCCTCGTTGAAATCGTCGCTCCCGAGCCAACGATGCGCATATTCCACGATCGGCGAGCTGTTCGCCTCCGCCGGATCGCGGATCTGCGCGATCACGTTTTCAGCCGCGCCGCGGAATCGCTCATCGAAGTCGCGCGCCGTATAGCGCCGGCCGCGATAAATATCGCTCCACACGTTGGGTTCGCCCGGATTGCACACCGAGAACAGCGGATGCGTCGATTGGTTCGCGTCGAGCGAAACGATCGAGAACTTGCCGCCCTGCGGCGTGTCGCGCTGCGCCGTTTCGATCAGCTGATCGAGCGTATCGCCCATCGCCGCGTTCCAGCGATCCGTGCGATCGAGGATCACCAAAGTGTGCCCCGCGAGCGGCCGGTCGATCGGACACAGCGTCTCCACATCGAGCCGCGCGGGCCGGAGCGCCCACACCGTCAGCGTGAGCGCGAGCAGGCTGACGATCACAACGCCCGTGCCTGTCGCGTAAGCGCGGTTCTTCCGCGCGCGCTCGGCCCTCACCGGCGCCCTCCCCGCGCGAACGCAAACACGTCGTTCTTCCGGCGCGGCGGCTCCAGATCGGGATCGGCATATTCGTGCA
>CAZXNY010000375.1:0-3052 GCA_964642205.1 uncultured Caulobacteraceae bacterium | reverse complement strand
CGCAACCGCCGCGATCGTCGGTTTGCGGCAGCGTGCGAGACGCTCCCATGAGGCGAGGAAATCTTCGGCGTAGGCTTGGCCGTAGGTTTTGGACTGCATCTCCTTGATGTCGGCGCCGGCCGCGAAGGCGCGCTCCGACCCGGTGATCACGATGCAGCGGATGTTGGCGTCGGCCTCGAACGCATCGAGCTGCGTGTTGAGTTCGCCGATCAGTTCGGCGTTGAGCGCGTTCAGCGCTTCGGGGCGGTTGAGACGAATGACGCCGACAGCGCCATAGGTTTCGACGAGAATGGTCTTGAAGCTGGTCATGGCGGTCTGATTGCGCCGCCATCAGCGCGGAATCAATCGGGCCAACTAGTCGGCGTCGAATTGCGCGGGCGTGGCCGTGAGGCGGAACGCGAGATCGAGCCGCTCGCCATCCGGCCCGATTGCAATCGTCAGCCGTTCACGGCCCCTGCGGAACGCGAGAGGCTCATCTTCCGCTGACGGCGCCTGCGACCAGCCGAGCGGCGGGAGCGCCTCTGCATAAAACGCGCGGACGTCTTCAGCGCCAGCCGTGCCGCGTGCGCGTGTCTCGAGCAGCCGGCCGCCCTCACCGGAGAACGAGACCGCAGCGCCGGCCTGCTCGGCAAAGCTTGGCGGCAGGGGCACGTCGTCCGCGCCCAAGAGATAGCGGGTCTCCGCCAGCGCTGGGCCGGCGAGCAATGTCAGCGCAAGGAGGGCCGCGGAGCGCATGCCGGTGGCATAAAGTGAGTCGGCTCACAGGTGCTCGTAGGCCTTGCTGACGTCACGGTCGATGATGCCGACCACGGACTCCTCAAGGTCTTTCTGTTCACGGAAAATCCGGCCGAAAGAGACCTTGAGCTCCGGCCCCCAGCTCTCGGTTTTCCACAGCTCGCTGCGCAAAATGGCGCGCGCGCAGTGGAAATAGGCGTGCTGGACTTTGACGCGGATGAAGAGCTTCGCGGGCTGATTGCGCATCGCGAGCTTGGCGCAGATGTCCGCATCGTCATGCAGCGTCGCGTCGCCGCTGACGCGCAGCGTTTCGCCCGCGGCCGGTAGCAGGAAGATGATCCCGACCTTCGGGCGCGCGATGATGTTGGTGAGGCCGAAAGCGAGATTGTTGCCGGCGCGATCGGGGATCAGCAGCGTGCGCTCGTCCTCCATGTGGACAAAGCCCGCGCCGTCGCCCTTGGGGCTCACTTCGATCGAGCCGTCTTCGTTCTGCGTGGAGAGCAACAGGAACGGCGAGCGCTGGACGAACTCGGCCCCCTGCCCGTCGATATACGGGAGCACCTTCACCTTGGTCATGGGGCTCGGGTTCGGGATGCGCTCCCGCAGGGCTTCGAGCGTCGCGATATGGGCCATTGGCGTCTCCTTGTTGCGAGTTATTCGCAAAACGGACCAAATGGCAATAGCAGTCAGCGCTGACAGATCGGGCAGTAGAAGGTCGAGCGGCCGGTTTGGACGAGACGCTTGATGACGCCGCCGCATTTGGGCGTGCGGCAAGGCTCGCCCTCGCGGTCATAGACGCGGAAGCGGTGCTGGAAGTAGCCGAGCGCGCCATCGGCGGCGGCGTAGTCGCTGATCGACGAGCCGCCGGCTTCGATGGCTTCGTTAAGCGTTGCGCGAATTTCGTGCGTCAGCGCTTCGAGGCGCGGCGCGGAGATTTTGCCAGCGAGGCGCTTTGGTGAAATGTGCGACCGGTGCAGCGCTTCGCAGACGTAAATGTTGCCGAGGCCCGCGACGACGCGCTGATCCAAAAGCGCCGCTTTCACGCTGGTTTTCTTGCCTGTGAACGCGCTCACGAGGTGCGCGGCGTTGAACGAATTGCCGAGCGGCTCTGGGCCCATGCCGCGAAAATATGGATGCGTTTCGATCGCGCTCGCGGCGATGATGTCCATGTAGCCAAAGCGGCGCGGATCGTTGAACTCGAGGCGCGCAGCGTCCGTCTCGATCACGACATGGGTGTGCGCGGGGTTGGGGGCGTTCGCGTAATACATCGCGCCGGGCTGGGCGCGTTCCTTGGGGCCGAGAATCGAGAAGCGGCCCGTCATCCCGAGATGCGTGATCCAGATGTGCCCGTCGTCGAGCTCAGCGAGGAGGTATTTGGCGCGGCGCGAGAGGCGCGCGACGCGGCGGCCCTTCAGGCGGGCGGCGAAGTTCGGTGGGAGCGGGAAACGGAGGTCCGGCCGGCGCTGCTCGGCCTTCAGGATTTTCCGCCCCTCCAGCACCGGCAGAAGCCCCCGGCGGACGGTCTCGACCTCCGGGAGTTCAGGCATTCGCCTGCCCCTCCACTTCTCCCAAGGCCCTCAGACTCAAGGCGAAAGTCATGGGGCCGCATAGCGCCTTCGGCGGCGCGCGGCTATGGTCCGGCCCGCATGGCCCCTTCGGAAGAGACCGCCTCCTTCGGCTTCACGGACGTGCCCAAGCCTGAAAAGGCCGGGCGCGTGCGGGCCGTGTTCGACAGCGTCGCCCCGAAATACGACCTTATGAACGACGCGATGAGCGGCGGGCTCCACCGGCTCTGGAAAGACGCCGCCGCCGCCAAGCTCAACCCGCAGCCGGGCGAAGTCATCCTCGACGTCGCGGGCGGCACGGGCGACATCGCGCGGCGGCTGAAGAAGCTCGCGGACGCGGCGGCGCTCCGGCGCGGGCGCACGCCGGCGGATATTCATGTCGTCGATGTGAACGCGGAGATGCTCGCGGCCGGGCGCGCGCGCGGCGAAGACGGGCTGACGTGGGTTGAGGCCGATGCGGAGAAGCTGCCCTTCGCCGATGGCTTCGCGGATGCCTACATCATCAGCTTCGGTATCCGGAACTGCACCGACGTGCAGGGCGTGCTCAACGAAGCGCGACGCGTGCTGAAGCGCGGCGGGCGCTTCTTCTGTTTGGAATTTTCGCAGCTTGCGATCGGGGGCCTCTCTCCCGTCTATGACGCCTATTCGTTCCATGCGATCCCGGCGCTCGGGCAGCTCTTGGCGAACGATAAAGAAAGCTACCGCTATCTCGTGGAATCGATCCGCCGGTTTCCGGATCAGGAGACGTTCCT
>CAZXNY010000374.1:0-3052 GCA_964642205.1 uncultured Caulobacteraceae bacterium | reverse complement strand
CGTGACCGCGAACGTATCGCACTGGCGCGCGTCGCCGCTGTCGAAGCCGCGCCGGAACCAGCGCACGCGTTGATCGCTCGTGCCGTGCGTGAAGCTGTCGGGGTCGGGATAGCCGCGCGAGCCGCGCTGGAGCGTGTCGTCTCCAATCGCGTGGGCGGCGTTGAGCGCTTCGCGCAGGTCGGCTTCGTCGATCGCGAGGTTCGTGCGCGCCGAGTGACCCCAGACGCCGGCGAAGCAATCGGCCTGCAATTCGAGGCGCACCGAGTTTTGGTTCTGCGTGCCGCCGCTGCGGACTTGCGTGGCCCCAATCAGGTTCTGCACGTGGTGACCAACTTCGTGTGCGATCACGTAAGCCTGCGCAAAATCGCCCGGCGCGTTCAAGCGCGAGCGCATCACGTCATAGAACGAGGGGTTGATGTAGAGCTGATTGTCGGCGGGGCAGTAGAACGGACCGACGTCCGAAGAGGCGTTGCCGCAGCCGCTTTCGACTGAAGGCGCGTCGAACACGATGAGGCGGGGCATCTGATATTGAGAGGGGCTGTTGCCGTAACGCGGCAACGCGCCCTCGCTGAAGATGCGCGACCACACGTCCTCGGTTGAGGCGAGCACGCGGATTGCGTCGTTGCAGGACGCATGCATCGGATCGCCCTCGGCAGGGCAAGCGCCCGCTTCCGTGCTGCCAGCCTGCTGCGAGACAGCTCCGCCGCCGCCGCCAAGCACTTGGCCGATGATCATGTTGCGGATGTTGGCGGGCATCACGAGCAGGATGAGGCCGATGATGATGATGCCGCCGATGCCAAGCCCGCGCACGCGGAACGGCAAACCGCCAAAGCCGCCGCCCCCGCCGCCGCCGCCGCCACGGCGAAACTCATAGTTTGACGAGCCGCGTTGATCGTCGAGCCGCATCGGTTCCTCCTGAAGGGAGGCGGACCCTAGCGCGGCGGCGATGGCCGGTCCATGCCGGGCGCCCGTTCAGGTTGGCGCGGGTGCGAGGCGGCGGAAGTCGCGCGTCGCCCATAGGAACACGCCGAGCGCCCCAAGCGAAATCGCCGCGGCGAGCGCGAACGCGGCGCCCGCGAAATGCACCGGCGCATCGGGCGCGGTGAAGTGCGACAAGGTCTGAGACAAAACGAGCGGGCCGAAGATCGCCGCAAGGCCGTTGAAGCTGGCGACGCCGCCTTGCAATTCGCCCTGCTGATCGGCGGGCGTGCGGCTGGTGATGATCGCGTTCATGGCTGGTCCTGCGAGGCCTTGCAGGCACGCAATCGTGGAAGAGAGATAGAGCATCCACCCCGCGCTCGCGGCGGACGCGACGATCATCCCGAGGATCGAGGAGATCATCGCCAGCACCACCGCCGTGCGTTCACCAACGGCGCGCACGATGCGGCCGGTGAAGCCGCCCTGCATGATCACCATGATGATGCCGCTATACGCGAGCGAAAAACCAATCGCGGTCGTGCCCCAATCGAATTGGAGCATCGTGAAGAACGGCCACGTCGCCGGGTAAACTTGGAACGCGAAATTCCAAAGGAAGATTGCGGCCACGATCGTGAGCACCTCCGGGCGCTTGCGCAGCGAGAGCAGCGCGCCGATCGGATTGGCGCGCCGCCAGTCGAACGCGCGCCGCCGCTCTGGCGGCAGCGATTCCGGCAGCACGAACCAACCGAGCACGAAATTGAGCAGCGCAAGCCCAGCCGCCACGAAGAATGGCGCGCGCGGATCGAGCCCGCCGAGAAGCCCGCCGACCGCTGGGCCGAGTATGAAACCCGCGCCAAAGGATGCGCCAATGAGCGCAAAGCGCTGCGCGCGGCGCTCGGGCGGCGTCACATCGGCGACATAGGCGTTCGCTGGCGCGAAGATGGCGCCTGCCGCGCCCGTAATCGCACGGCCGATGAACAACAGCGCAATCTCATGGGCAAAGCCCATCAGCGTATAGTTCACGAAGAACGCGGCCATCGAGGCAAGCAGGATCGGACGCCGCCCGAACCGGTCGCTCAAATTGCCCATGACGGGGCCCGCAAAGAACTGGAACGCGGCGAATGTGACGAACAGCCAGCCTGCGGTGGCGCTCGCCTCTGAGAGCGTTTGGCCGGTGAGCTCCTGGATCAGCGGCGGCAGCACCGGCATGAGGAGACCGAAACTGATCGTGTCGATCAGCATGGCCGCGCACACGAACACGATCGCGCCTTCGCCGGCCCGCTTCGGCGAGGCGGGTGCTTCTACGGCCATGCGCGATCCTTCCAGCGTCCCTGTTCGTGGGCGGATTTATTTCACACAAGCGGCAACTATGTCCAGCCGTCGTCCTGCGCTTGCAGAAAATCGAGCTGATCTCCCGGCGCATAGGGCCGCCGAAACTGCGTGACATCCAGCGTGGTCTTCTCAAGATTGAGCCCGTTGCGCGCCGCGGCGCGCTTGAACCGGTCTGCGATGAGTCGCGCATAAGGCCCCGTGCCCCGCGCGCGCAGACCCCAGGTGGAATCGTAGTCTTTCCCATCGCGTGTCTGGCGCACCAGCGTCATCACTCGGGCCGCGCGATCGGGGTAGTGCTCCTTCAGCCATTCGCGAAACAACGTTTTGATCTCGAGCGGCAACCGCAGCAGCACGTAGCCGGCCTCGCGCGCGCCCGCTTCGGCGCACGTGGCGAGCAGGAACTCGATCTCCTTGTCGTTGAGCGCGGGAATGATCGGCGCCGTCATCGCCGTGACGGGTACGCCAGCCCCCGCCAATGCGCGGATCACCTCGACGCGCCGATAGGGCGCGGCGGCGCGTGGCTCCATCGCACGGGCGAGTTTCTTGTCGAGCGTCGTCAGCGACACAGCGACCTTCGCGAGCCCGCGTGAGGCCATCGGCGCCAGGATATCGAGATCGCGCAGCACCAATTGCGATTTGGTGATGAGTCCAACGGGATGGCGCCAGCGCTGCAGCACCTCGAGGATCGCGCGCGTCACGCCATAGCCGCGCTCGATCGGCTGATAGGGATCGGTGACGCCGCCGAGCACGATGGTGCGCGGGCGATAGTTCGGGCGCGCAAGCTCCGCTTCCAGAAGCTGCG
>CAZXNY010000373.1:0-3058 GCA_964642205.1 uncultured Caulobacteraceae bacterium | reverse complement strand
GGAGCCATCGCGGCCGATCACCGGGCTTTCGCCTTGCGGATCGAACTGGATGGGCGAGCCGCCCGAACTCAGAACGGGGCGGCCTTCGCTCGTCACCAAGCGCCCATCGCCCGTCATCGAAAACGCGCCATCGCGCGTGTACATCGTGCCGCCTTCGCCTTGGACCATGAAGAAGCCCGGGCCTTCGAGGGCGGCGTCCATTGGATTGCCCGTCATCGCGATCGGGCCTTGGCTCATGTCGCGCGCCAAACCGATGTCGCGCACGAAACGAACGTCGCGCGGCTGATCTTCGCTGTGCGCGGGATCGGGCGCGGCTTCTTCGAGCACGAGCACGTCGGCTTTGAAGCCATTGGTCGCGACGTTCGCCATGTTGTTGGCGGCGATGTCCATCCGACGTTGCAGCACGCGTTGCGTCTGCAGGCCGATCATGAGTGCGTTATCCATCGCCATTAACCACGCAAGCGCTGTGCCAGTGCGCAAAGCGTTGGCGCGCAAGGCTTTGCACGAATTGGCTTGGTGATTCCGTCGGCAGAACGTGCGGCGCCTCCCGGCAGAAATTGCCGGGCCTCAATGCATCGTTAACCGACACGGTGGAGGTGAGGCTTCAGTCAGGAGTCCGAACGAGGGCTCCGAGCGGGTCTTGGGGCGCACGATGGCGGCGGCGAAGAAAGAAAAGAAAGAGAAGAAGCCCAAGAAGGGCAAAGAGGCGCCGGCGGCTGACGCCGAAACGACCGAAGGCGCGGAAGGCGCAGAGGGCGCTGAAGGCGAAGAGGGCGGAAAAAAGAAGAAGCTCTCCGGCAAAGCGCTCATCCTCTTCATCGTGCTGCCGGCGATCCTTGTGTTGGGCGCGGGCGGCGCGGCCGCGTTCTTCTTGCTGAACTCGCAACCGCCAGCAGCGCACGCCGAAGCGGACGATCACGGCAAAGCCAAAGGCGGCCACGGCAAAGCCAAGGGCGGCGGCGGGCACGGCGCCGAAGGCGAGCCCGGCGCGAACGGCGTGACGATCACCGAAGGCGAAGGTGTCGTGTTCGTCGGCCTGCCGGAGATGCTGGTGAACATCACCGCAGCGGATGGGCGGCCCGCTTACCTCAAGCTGCGCCTGACGCTCGAAGCGCCAGATCACGATGTCGTCGCAACGCTCGAGCCGCAGCTGCCGCGTGTGACGGATCAGTTTACGAGTTTCCTGCGCGAATTGCGCACCGATGACCTTTCGGGGTCGGCGGGCGCGTATCGCTTGCGGCTTGAGCTTTTGCGGCGCGTCAATCTCGTGATCGCGCCCGCGCAAGTGAACGCCGTCCTCATCGAAGAAATGCTGGTGCAATGAGCGCGGATCCAGCAGAGGCGCAGCCGGCCGAGGAATGGAGCGCCGGCAACGACAACGGCGATGCGGGGGGCGGCGATGTCGCGCCTGGCGCGGAGCGCATCCTCAATCAGGACGAGATCGACTCGCTGCTCGGGTTCGGCCTGGGCGAAGAAGAGGGCGGCAAACGCACGGGCGTGCGCGCCATTATCAACTCGACGCTCGTGTCCTACGAGCGTCTCCCGATGCTCGAAATCGTGTTCGACCGCCTGGTGCGGTTGATGACGACGAGCCTGCGGAATTTCACGTCCGACAACGTCGAGGTGAGTCTCGATCAGATCAGCTCGATCCGGTTCGGCGACTATCTCAACTCGATCCCGCTGCCGGCGATCATCTCAGTGTTCCGTGCCGAGCAACTCGATAACTTTGGCCTCGCGACCGTCGATAGCGGCCTCATCTATTCGGTGGTGGACGTGCTGCTCGGCGGGCGGCGCGGCGCGGTGTCGACGCGCGTTGAGGGCCGGCCCTACACAACGATTGAGCGCATGCTGGTGACGCGCATGATCGAGGTCGTTCTCGCCGATATGAAGCAGGCGTTCGCGCCGCTGACGGATGTCGATTTCTCGCTCGACCGGATCGAGACCAATCCGCGCTTTGCCGCGATCGCGCGCCCGCCGAATGCGGCGATCGTGATCAAGCTGCGCGTCGATATGGAAGATCGCGGCGGGCGGCTTGAATTGCTGTTGCCGTACGCAACGCTCGAGCCGATCCGCAAAATGCTGCTGCAGCAGTTCATGGGCGAGAAGTTCGGGCGCGACAATATCTGGGAAGGCCACCTCGCGGGCGAGCTGTGGCAGACCAAGCTCGAAGTGCGCGCGGTGCTCGATGAGCTGACGCAGCCGCTCGGCAAAGTGCTCGATCTCAAGGTCGGCGACACGCTGATGCTCGACGCCGCGCCTGACCAGGCGATCACGCTGAAATGCGGTCAAGTTGAATTGTCGAGCGGCAAGGCCGGTCGAATCGGGCATGCGGTCGCGGTGCGGGTTGAAAAGCCGATTTCGCAAGCCAGCCGGCGCGCGATGTTGAAACTAGGAGGAGGCGGCGGATGAGCCCGATCACGATTGGCCTTGAAGCGCTGCTCGTCGTTCTGTTGGCGGCGTGCCTTGTGTTTTGCTTCCGCTTGGAGCGGCGTCTTGCAGCGCTCCGCAACGGGCAGGACGGCGTGCGCGCCGCCGCAGCCGAGTTGGTGCAAGCCACCGCGCAAGCTGAAGCGGCCGTGCGCGCGCTGCGCGCGAGCGCGAGCGATGCGGGGCGCGATCTGCAAGCGCGGATCGACGATGCGCGCGGCGTTTCCGATCGCTTGGGGCTTGGCGCGGGGCGCATTCGCTCCGCTGCTGACGTGCCGCAGCGGAGAACGATGTGATCAAGCTGCCGTCGTTCCGCCGCGATAGCGCGCCCGCGCCAGAGCGGGCGACACGGCTGTTGCCGGCGCTGCTCATCACGGGCGTTGCCGTGCTCGGTTTGAAAGCCGTGGCGGTCGCGGAAGATGTCGCGGATGCAGCGGGCGCGCCCGCGTCGATCGCGCCGCCGCCCGCAGCGGCCGAAGGCGAAGCGACGGCGCAGCAATGCACGCCCGCGACGTTCGCGGAGCAGGCGGGGCTGAGCCAGGCCGAGGTGCTGGTGCTGCTCGCGCTCGGCGCGCAGCGCGCCGCGCTCGATGCGCGCGCGGGCGAAATGGATACCGAAGCGCAGCTGCTC
>CAZXNY010000372.1:0-3063 GCA_964642205.1 uncultured Caulobacteraceae bacterium | reverse complement strand
GAAACATTGGTGTTTCACGCGGTTTTGGCACTCGGCGGCCGCTATTGTCGCTGGACCAGCTTGTGGTGCTCGAGCGCCATCACCCGGTCCATGTAGCGCGTGAGGTCGAGATTGTGCGTGGCGATCAGGGCCGCAGCGCCTTCGGTGCGTACGAGGTGCGAGAGCGCCTGGAACACCGAGCCGGACGTATCCGGATCGAGATTGCCCGTCGGCTCGTCCGCGAGGATGAGCGCGGGGCCGTTGGCGAGCGCGCGGGCGATCGCAACGCGCTGTTGTTCGCCCCCAGAAAGCTGGGCGGGCTGGTGATGCAAACGCGCAGCTAGGCCCATGGTCGTCAGCAATCGCTCCGCCGCATCGCGCGCGTCGCGTTTGGAGTGGCCGGCAACGAGACGCGGGAGCGCAACATTGTCCAGCGCATCGAACTCCGGCAGCAGCAGGTGGAATTGGTAGACGAAACCGACCTTTGCGCGGCGCAGCTCCGTGCGCTGATCGTCGTTGAGACTCCACGCATCTTCGCCGCCGATAAGCACCTGTCCGCCGCTCGGACGCTCAAGCAGGCCTGCCGCATGCAGCAACGAGGACTTGCCTGAACCCGATGGCCCGATGAGACCGACGATTTCGCCGGGCGCGATATCGAGATCGACGCCGTCGAGCACAACAAGGTCTTCGGCGCCGGACTTGAAATTGCGCGTGAGGCCGCGCAACGAAAGGACGCTACTCATAGCGGAGCGCCTCCACCGGATCGAGGCGTGAGGCGCGCCACGCCATTGGCAGCGTCGCGACGAACGACATCAGCAGCGCAAAGCCGGTGACGACCGCAACTTCCGCCCACTCCACTTTCGCCGGCAATTGTTCGAGCGAATAGACATCGCCTGGGAAGAGATCGAACCCAGTCACGGCCTGAATACCGTCTTGGATCGGGCCGATGAAGAGACAGAACCCAACACCGAGAACCAAGCCGGCCAATGTGCCGAGCAGCCCGATCGCTGCACCTGCCATGAAGAAGATGCGCAGAATCGAGCCTTTTGTGGCCCCCATCGTGCGCAAGATCGCGATGTCGCGGCTCTTGTTTTTCACCAGCATCACGAGGCCGGACGCGATGTTCAGCACCGCGATCGCAACGATCATCATCAAGATCAGCCGCATCACATTGCGCTCGACAATCAGCGCGCCGACCAAACCTTCGTTCTCCGCACGCCAATCGAAGATCGTGACGTTCGGGCCAAGGCGCTGCCGCAGATCGATCATGATCGGCACGGTCGCGTCGGGATTCTGAATGCGAATCTCCAGCCGGTCCGCGCTGTCGCCGCGATTGAAGAGGATCTGCGCCTGCTCAATCGGCATGTAGACGAGCGCGGCGTCATACTCCGCTGCGCCAACCGTGAACGTGCCGCCGACCTCGAAAGCCTTTGAGCGCGGACTAAACCCAAAGGGCGTGAACGCGCCTTGCGGGCTCATAAGGGTTACGCCCATGCCTTCGGCGACGCGCAGGCGGCGCGCCAAGCGTTCACCGAGAAGTATGGTTGGATCTTCAACGCCGGTGAACCGATCGAGCGAGCCTTGGATGGTGCTCGACACCATCGTGAGGCGCTGCAAGTCGGCGCGCGGAATGCCGCGCACATAAACGCCGGAGGCCGTCCCCTCGCTAACCGCGAGCGCTTGCTCGTCAACCAGTGGCACAACGCTAAGCACGCCGGGCGCCTCGGCCGCTAACCGCGCGAGGCGTTCACGCTCCGCCCTCGGATAGCCTTGCACATCGACGTAAACATGCCCGTTCACGCCCAGGATGCGCGACAACAGCGTTTCGCGAAATCCGTTCATCACGCTCATCGTAATGATGAGCACCGCCACCGCGAGCATGATACCGACGAATGAGATGATCGAAATCATCGCGACGCCGCCGTGCTGACGTTTGGCGCGCAGATAGCGCGCTGCGAGCGAGCGCTCGAACAGCCCGAACGGCGGAGAAGCAGCGGTCATGGAGACTCAGTAGGCCCGAGAGATGATGATCTCTTCAACGCCCGGTGCGCCGGAAAAAAGGCAAGGCTTGAAGGATTTCGGCTGATCGAGCGGGGCGTTCCGGAGCGTCAGCTTCAGCGCCTTCAGTTTGGCTTCCACGTCCGCGAGCCCCGCCCCAGTCGGCCGCGCCCACGAAGCGCGCACCCAGCCGCGAAACTCGGGGCCGTCCTCATCGGTTCCGAAATACTCTTTGAGCGCGTCGTAGCTCGTGATGTCGGCGCGGACGTTGTCGTTCAGCCGTGCCGCGGCCTCGGCGCGGAGCTTTTCTTGGATTTCGGCGAGCAACGCCGGGACCGTCGCCACAAATTCCGCGCGCGGCAAGCCTTGCGACTTCACCTTCTCCCCTTCCCGCAGCGCGTCGCGGCGAATGTAAGTCACTTGGCCATTGGCGGCGTCGCGCGGGCCAATCTCGCAGATAATCGGCGCGCCCTTGCGCACCCAATCCCAGCGCTTCTCGGCTGGCCGGCCGAGTTTGGTGTCCAGATGCGCGCGCAAACGTTCGCCAAACGCGCTCTGTGCGTTCAGCTCGCGCTGCAGCGTTTCGCAATACGCCATCAGGTCGGCGTCTTCCGGCTTATCGCGCAGCATTGGCACGATAACGATCTGGCGGGGCGCAATGTGCGGGGGCGCGCGCATGCCGTCGTCGTCGCCGTGCGTCATGATGAGGCCGCCGACCATGCGCGTCGAGACACCCCACGATGTCGTGTGGCAGAACTGCATTTCGCCGGCCTTGTCCTGATAGCGAATGTTCTGCGCGTGCGCGAAATTCGTGCCCAGATAGTGCGACGTGCCGGCTTGTAACGCTTTGCCGTCTTGCATCATCGCTTCGATAGAGAACGTGTTGTCAGCGCCTGGGAAACGCTCGTTCTCGGGCTTCTCGCCAACCATCGTCGGCACCGCGCAGGCTTCTTCCGCGAACGCACGGTACACTTCGAGCATGCGCATCGTGTGCCTGAGCGCATCTTCCTTGTCGGCATGGGCGGTGTGGCCTTCCTGCCAAAGGAATTCGCTGGTGCGTAGGAAGAGCCGCGTGCGCATCTCCCA
>CAZXNY010000371.1:0-3067 GCA_964642205.1 uncultured Caulobacteraceae bacterium | reverse complement strand
CGGCTCTGTTTGGCTGGGACTTGCTGGTGCGGCTGGCGGCGTTCGTCGGTGTCGCCGTCGCGGCGATGGCGATCCACATGTTCGTGGTTTACCCGCTCGTGGTGATGCTGTTCGCGCGCCGCTCGCCGTTCAGCTTCTTCGCGCAAATCCGCGAGCCGATGCTGGTGGCGTTCTCGACCGCGTCGTCGAATGCGACGCTGCCGGTGTCGCTGCGCATCGCGGAAACCGAGCTGAAGCTGCCACGCCGCATCGCGCGCTTCGTGCTGACCGTGGGCGCCACCGCAAACCAGAACGGCACCGCGCTGTTCGAAGGCGTAACGGTGCTGTTCCTCGCGCAATTCTTCGGCATCGAACTTTCGTTCATGCAGCAAGTGGTCGTGATGCTCGTGTGCATCCTCGGCGGCATCGGCACGGCGGGCGTGCCGGCGGGATCGCTGCCGGTGGTCGCGATGATCCTCGGCATGGTGGGCGTGCCGATCGAAGGCATCGGCCTCATCCTCGGCGTCGATCGCTTCTTGGATATGTGCCGCACCACGCTCAACGTGACGGGCGATCTCGTGATCGCGACCGCGGTGGCGAAGGGCGAGCCGGATACGGCGGCGACGCCGGAGCCGGAACCGTTGGCACCGCAGGTGACGTGAAGACGCCCGCTTCCCCCTCGATGGGGGAGGCTGCCGCGAAGCGGCTGGAGGGGGTGAGTGGCGCGACATGAATCGTGCGCCTCTTGAGGCAACTTGCTTGCCTCAAATGCGCACCCACCCGGTTTCGCTGACGCGAAACCGACCTTCCCATCGAGGGGAGGTCATGGCGTATCGCTAATCCATCAGTCGCTGCATCAGATACGTCGTCTCCAGCGCGCGGCGGCGTGCGACTTCGTTCTGGTTGGCGCTCGCGGCGTGGCCGCCGTCGATGTTCTCGAAGTAAAGGAACGGCATGCCCAGCTCCTGCATGCGCGCGGCGTATTTGCGCGCATGGCCGGGATGGACGCGGTCGTCCTTCGTGGAGGTGACGAAGAACGGCACAGGAAAATCTTCGCGCCGCTCCAAGTTTTGATAGGGCGACATCTGTTCGAGCCAGCGCCGCTCCGCTGGCACATCGGGCGAGCCATATTCATCGACCCACGACGCGCCCGCGAGCAGGCGGTCGTAGCGCAGCATGTCGAGCAACGGCACTTGCACGACGACAGCGCGGAAGAGCTCCGGGCGCTGCGTGAGCATCACGCCCATCAGCAAACCGCCATTCGAGCCGCCCTGGATGCCGAGACGCCGTGAACTCGTGATTCTGCGCGCGATCAGATCTTCCGAGACAGCTATGAAATCGTCGTACACGACCTGCCGGTTGGTGCGCAGGCCCGCCTGGTGCCACGCGGGGCCGAACTCGCCGCCGCCGCGGATGTTCGCAAGCACGTAAACGCCGCCGCGCTCAAGCCACAGCTTGCCGACATACGGGTTGTACGTCGGCGGATACGAAATCTGGAAGCCGCCATAGGCCCAGAGCAGCGTCGGGTTCTCGCCGTTGAGCTGCATGTCGCGCGGCCGCACCACAAAGTAAGGCACGCGCGTGCCGTCGCGGCTCGTCGCTTCGAATTGCTCCGCGACGAAGCGCGACGCATCGAATTGCGCCGGAAGCGAGCGCACCACGCTCGCGCGCGCTGCCTGCACATCGAGTGCGTAGAGCGACGTCGGCGTCGTGTAGTTCTGATAGACAGCGAACGCCGTCGCTTCCTGCGAATCGGCGCCCGCGAAGCTCACCGATCCGTTCGGCGGAAGCGCGATCCCGCTCTCGAGCCACGCGCGGCCATCGAACGAAAAGCGTAGAATGCGGCCGCGCACGTTCTCGTAGCCGGCGACGAGCACCGCATCGCGTGTCGCGGCGACGTCTTCCAGAGATTCCCGCGGGCCCGGCGTGTAGAGCAATGTCGTCGCCGGCGCGGGGCCGGTCGCGCTGTCAAGCGCGACGGCGATCAACGCGCCCGTCGGATAAGCGGCGGCGCCCGCCGATGCGCCTTGCGGCGTCCACGGCTCTTCGAGCGTGACGATCAAATGGCCTTTGTGCACGGCGCGGATCGTCGCCTTGCGCGGCAGCGTGAAGCGTGTCGCCCTGCCATCGTCATCGATGCGCCATTGGCTCGCTTCGAAGAACGAATGCGCCTGCTGCGCCATCACGATGCGGTCGCCTTCCACGTCATCGTAGCCGCCGATGAAAAGGCCCATGTCGCCGGTATTGGCGCGCATCACTTCGGTCGCGGCCGAAAGTGGCTGGCCGCGCCGCCAGATGCGCGCGACCATCGGATAGCCCGACGTCGAGAGCGAATCCGGGCCCCAATTGGTCGCGACGATCAGCGTGTTCTCATCGGCCCATTCGAGGCTCGATTTCGCTTCCGGCAGCGCAAAGCCGTTCGGCGTGAACTGGCGCGTCGTCAGATCGAATTCGCGCCAGATCGAGGCGTCTTTGCCGCCGTCGGAGAGCTGCATCATGCAGCGCTGGTTCGACGGCGCGCACGCGGCGCCCTTGTAGACCCAGTTGGCGTTCTCGGCGCGCGCCAGCGCGTCGATGTCGAGCAGCGTTTCCCAGCGTGGCGCGTTGCGCGCGAAGTCCGCCAGCGGCGAGCGCCGCCAGATCCCGCGCACGTGCTGCGCGTCCTGCCAGAAATTGTAGTAGTAGCCGCCGCGCACCGCGCCGGTCGGCAGCCGGTCCTGGCTATTGGCGATCGAGGTCGCGTCCGCCAGCAATCCCGCATAACGGCTGTCGCTTTCCAGCTGACCGAGCGAGCGGGCGTTCTCTTGGCGGACCCAAGCAAGGGCGCGCTCGCCCTCCACCTCTTCCATCCACAGGTAGGGATCGGGCCGCATCAGCGCGGACAACGAGGCGCAGCCCGTGACCAGGGCGGCGAAAAACAGAACGAGAAGGGGGCGCATCGGGGCTCCATGACCGGGGCACCTAAGCGGATCGGCTCACCCGTTCCAAGACCTGCACGACCGGTGGCGGACGGCGCCGAACGCCCCTACATCGCTGCCGATGCGGTATTTCAAGATGAACGGCTGCGGCAACGATTTCGTGATTCTCG
>CAZXNY010000370.1:0-3085 GCA_964642205.1 uncultured Caulobacteraceae bacterium | reverse complement strand
AGGCCTTCTTGTTGTTGCGCAGTTCGGCGTACGCGCGGAGGCCCTTGGCGATCGCGGCTCGAAAGCCTGCTTCATGGAAGCCGCCGTCGGGCGTGTAGACAGTGTTGCAGTAGGAGCGGAGGAAGCCGTCGGCTTCGCCGAAGCCATCGCTCACCCAGGTCACCGCCCATTCGACGCGGCCGTGGCCGTTGCGATCGACTTTGCCGGTGAAGCTATCGGCGACGATCGCCTTCTTGTCCTTCGTGAGTTCGGCAAGAAAGTCCGCGAGGCCGTTCGGGAATTTGAGCACCGCTTCGGCGGGGGTTTGATCGCCGTCCTTCAGTCGCTCGGGCGCGCAGCGCCAGCGGATTTCGACGCCGCGTTGCAGATACGCTTTCGAGCGCGCCATCTGGAACAAGCGCGCAGGCTTGAAGGCGACGTTCGCGCCGAAGATTTCAGCGTCGGGGTGGAACGTCACGCCGGTGCCGCGCCGATTGTGCGCGGGGCCGAGTTCCTTGAGTTTCGTTTGCGGCGCGCCGCGCGAGTAATGCTGCTCGTAAGCCTTGCGATCACGCCACACGGACACCACGAGGCGATCGGAGAGGGCGTTGACGACCGAGGCGCCGACGCCGTGCAGACCGCCGGAGGTTTGATAGGCCTTGTCGGAAAACTTTCCGCCCGCATGCAGCGTCGTCATGATGACTTCGAGCGCGGACTTCTTGGGAAATTTCGGGTGCGGATCGATGGGCATGCCGCGCCCATTGTCGATCACCGTCAGCGCGCCATCGGCGTGCAGTTCGACTTCGATACGATCAGCGTGGCCCGCGACCGCTTCGTCCATCGCGTTGTCGAGGATTTCTGCGAACAGGTGGTGCAGCGCCCGGTCATCGGTGCCGCCAATATACATGCCCGGGCGGCGGCGCACGGGCTCGAGGCCCTCAAGGACTTCAATGTCCTTCGCCGTGTAGCCGGAGGATTTTCCATCGTCCGAGGCGCCGAAGAGATCGGCGTCCCAAAGCTGCTTCTTCGCTTGGGCCATGCGGCATCCATAAGGGGAGTCTGACCACGGAGTGCAACAGCACTCGGTTGCCGGGTCGTTAACCTCCCCAGCGGCGCGCAGCGGAGAATGACCCCTCGTGCGGGAAAGCGTGGCCTTTGCGCAACAAGACGGCAGGGCGCCCACAGCAAAAGCAGCGTTCACCAGGACCCATTCGAGGCGCCGGCCATTGGGGGCGGGTGCGCCGGACAGGCGCTGCCCAACGCGAGGAGAATCCTGATGAAATCGTTAGCTCTTGCCGCCGCTCTGCTGGCCTCCACCGCCATCGTCACGACCCCCGCTGTCGCGCAAGAAGGCCTCAACGCCTCGCTCGGCTACACCCACTATGATGGCGACGACATCGACGTTGGCGGCGTCACCGGCCGCCTCGGCTATCGCTTCCACCCGAACTTCGGCATCGAGGGCGAAGCGACGTTCGGCACCAACAGTGACGACGTCGATGTGCTCGGCACCAACGTGAACGTCGAACTCGACAACGCGTACGGAATCTACGGCGTCGGTTATCTGCCGGTGAGTCCGAACGTCGATCTCTTCGCGCGCGCGGGCTGGGCGCAAGTCGAAGCGTCGGGTTCGGCCGGTCCGTTGACGGCGTCGATTGAAGAAGAGGGCCTCGGCGTTGGCGCCGGCGTGCAATGGCGCTTCGGTGAACGCGTCGGTCTGCGCGCGGAATACACGCGCCTCGAAGGCGAGGATGACGGCGTCGATACGTACGGGCTTTCGCTCGCGACGCAGTTCTAAACCGCGACATTCGTAGGAACGAACGGCGAGGCCGGGGCGATGCGCTCCGGCCTCAACGTTTATGCGGCTTGCGCCATTCCATGACGTGAAACCACGGCGCGCGGCGGTAGCGGTCCGAGCGGCCGAACGGGTCTTCTACTGCAGGCGGCTCATCGAAATGCGTAAGCATGAGGCCGTTGCCAAGCAGCGCCTTCATGTAATCGCTGAGCGGGCGGTGCCAATTGAGGATGCGCATCTCGCGCCACGCCACCCAATCGGCGCGCTCCTCAAGGTAGCCATCGAATGCAAAATGAAAGGGCGTGCCGTCCTCTTTGCGCTGCCAGCCGAGCGGATCGGGATTGCCGGCGGTGATGAAGCTGTCGATGTTCGCGATCAGTAGCGCGCCGCCGGGATTCAACACGCGCGTCATCTCACGGAGCGCGGTGCGATAGTCTGGAATGTCGATCAGCGTCAGATAGCTGACGACGAGGTCGAACGACCCATCCTCGAACGGCAGTTTTTCGGCGACAGCATCGACGTACGTCCCGTTCGGATCGCGCTGTTGCGCGGCTTCGCGGAGCGCTCTGGTCGGCTCGATCCCGATGGTCTCGACGCCGCGCGCTTGCAGCATGCGGCTGAAGCGGCCCTCACCGCAGCCGACATCGAGCGCGCGCTTGAAGCCGCCGGCATCGACGCGCGCGAGCATCGGCGCATCGAGCACCGCGACGCGGCTCCAATCGCCCTCGCCGTTGCCGCCGATCTCGGAGAGCCACGCCGCCGCGGATTCGTTCCAGCCGTCGGTCATGGCGTGCTCCTGAGCTTGAAGGGGAGGGCGCTAGTAGCGGCTCAAGGCCCCAACGAAAAGGCCGGCGCTTGCGGCGCCGGCCTTTGATGTGTCGCTGACTTTGAGGCTTACGCCTTGAAGTACATTTCGAACTCAACCGGGTGCGGGTGCATCCGGTAGCGGTCGTTTTCTTCGGTCTTCAGCTCGAGATAGGCGTCGATGAAGTCGTCCGTCATCACGCCGCCCTTCTTGAGGAAGTCGCGGTCCGCATCGAGCGAGCGGATGGCTTCTTCGAGCGAACCGCACACGGTCGGCACGTCCTTCAGCTCTTCCGGCGGCAGATCGTAGAGGTTCTTATCGAGCGGATCGCCCGGGTGGATCTTCTTCTCGATGCCGTCGAGCCCGGCCATCAAGAGGGCCGTGTACGTGAGGTACATGTTGCCGGCCGGATCGGGGAAACGGACTTCGACGCGCTTTGCTTTCGCGCCGGTGCCGTGCGGGATGCGGCAGGAGGCCGAGCGGTTGCGCGCGGAATAGGCGAGCAGCAC
>CAZXNY010000369.1:0-3090 GCA_964642205.1 uncultured Caulobacteraceae bacterium | reverse complement strand
CGCCCCATCAGAAAGCCGTTGAGCCCAAGGAACCAGACGAGGTTCACGATAGGCACGAACAGAAGCGGCAGCGAGACGATATTGAGCGCAAGCGCCGGCAGCGCGATGCGCAAGCCGTTCAGCACGCCCTCATGCGGCGCCATCATGCGCCCCGGCGGATCGTTCGGATAAAGCGCTTTCTCGATCCGGCCCGCCGCGACATCGAACAAGACGCCGCCCAGAAACATCGAAACCGCCGGCGCGAGTACGATCGACAAGATGAGCACGCCGGCCCCGCCCAACACCTCGGCGGCGTTGAACACCCAGACCCACCAGCCCTCGCCTTCCGGAATAAGCGGAAGGAGATAGCGAAACGCCGCCCATGCCGCGCCAACGGTGATGGCGAACGCCAGAACGATGCAAAGCAGCGCCAGCCCACCCAACCGGCGCGAGAAAACGTCCGAAACGCCGCCGCCGATGGCGCCAAGCGCCGCGCCGAGACCGATCATGCCCCACTCCTCCCGCGCCGCTGCGTCCTTCTGGCGCGCGCGCTTGACGCGCCGTCCGGCCCCCTCCAATCCTCCAACCGATCGGGGAAGTTTATGCAAGCGCAAGAAGAAGCGTCCCGGCCGCCCCTTTATGAACGGGTGCGGGCCGAAATTGTCGACTGGCTGAAGACGCTTGCCTGGATCATCCCAGCCTATCTCGTGTTCACGACGGCCGCGTTCGCGAACTACTCGATCCCTTCGGAAAGCATGGTGCCGACGCTCGAAGTCGGCGACCGCGTCGTCGTTTCGAAGTGGGCGTACGGCTACAGCCGTCATTCGTTACCGCTGAACGCGGGCGCGTTACTGCCGCCGAGCGAACATCGCTTCCTCGAGCAACAACCGCGCCGCGGCGACGTCGTCGTGTTCATCCACCCGCAGGATGGGCGCGTGATGATCAAGCGGCTGATCGGTTTGCCGGGCGATCGCATCGCGCTGCGCGGTGGCGCGCTTTGGATCAACGGCGCGCCGGCTGAAACATCGGAGGGCCACTCGCTTGTGCGCCGCGCACATGAGCAAGGCCTTGAATCCGCCGTGCGCTATGAAGAGACGCTGCCCGGCGGGCTTCGCCACGCGGTGCATCAGTTTCCCGATGGCGCGATCTACGACGAGTTTGGCCCGTACGTCGTTCCCCAGGGCTATTACTTTTTCATGGGCGACAATCGCGACAACTCGCTCGACAGCCGCTGGGCCGGTATGGGGCCGGTGCCGTTCGAGAACCTGATTGGCCGCGCCGAGACGGTCTATTTCGCAGCGCGCTTCTGCAACCGCGCGACGGGCGTTACGTGCCCGCAGCCGCGCTGGTTCCGCCCGCTGCACGACTAAGCTTCATCGTGCGCGCTGCACGATGAAGACGCCGCCGAGCACGAGCGCCGCGCCCATTATCGCCATTGGGCCGAGCGCTTCGCCGAACAGCACCCATGAGATCGCGGCGGCGCTGACGGGCTGAATCCAAAGCAGCACGGTTGAAAGCGCGATCGGCAAACGGCCCAGCCCCGCCGCGATCAGTCCTTGCCCGCCAACGTGCACGACGACGCCGAGCCCGACGAGCACGGCCCAGCCTTGCGCTGTGCGCGGCCAGAACGTTTCGCCCAGGATCAGCGCGATCACGAACGCGACGACGAGCGAGGCAAGCGTCGTCACGAACATCGTCACGCGCACGCTGACGCGTTTGCGCACCGCGTTGAGGATCACGAGATAGCCCGCGTAGAAAAGCGCTGACGCAAGACCGAGCGCATCGCCCGTCAGCCCCGCTTCGCCGCCGTGGCCGGTGCGCGCGCGCGCCAGCGCGAGCATCATCGCGCCAACGATCGCAACGCCGGCGCCCGCGGCGAAACCAAGCCCGACACGCTCGCGAAATAGCAGCCACCCGGCTGCGGCCGCGAAGATCGGCGTCATGTTCGAGAGCAGCGTCGCGTTCACGACTGTGGTGAGCACCAGCGCGGCGTGAAAGAGCGCGATGTCGAGGCCGAACGAGACGCCCGCGGCGGTGAGGACGCCCGTGTCCTTCAAGTTCGGCTTGGCCGGCGCGAGCGCGAACGCCACCGCCAGAATCGGGAGCGCGAACACGAAGCGCCAAAACGCCGTCGCCTGCGGGCCGACCTCAGAGAGCCGCATGCCGATCGGCGCGAACGCCAGCAACGCAGCGCCCGCCGCCACGCTCAGCGCCGCCGCCCCATACCCGGCTGCCTGACCGCCCCCGGCGCTCTCGGTGTTCCCCCCGCTCATGGCGCCCTTCAAGGACGTTTCGCGCGCCCGCGCCAGAGGCCCAGGACCGACTCGATTCGCACGTCTGGGGGTCGAATCGGCGGGAACCGGAGGGTTCCGAGCGGCCCGGACGCACGCCGAAATTGAACCGTCACACGCTGCCGGGCGCCCTTGGCGGCGATTCCTGAATCGGGTCCTAATCGCCGCCGACGGAACCGGCCGCAAACGGCGAAAATCGTCACTTAAACCTTGCCAGGCGCTCCGCCGTTTTACTCCCAAGCAGGAAAATTTTGGGGAGACCCCCGCTCTCCCGTTGACCGGGCATTAGGACTTGGGATCACTATATATAGCGGTACGAAGCAAACACGGACCCCAGATGAAGCGCCAAGCGCGAGTCTGATTAAGGGCCGGTAAAGGAGACGACGGATGCAGGCGCGGGCGCAGACTTCAGCTCAAACGACCTCTCGCGCCGAACCGCATCGCGGCAAGCCCAAGCCCCTGCGCGCCATGAAGGTGGTGGAGAAAGTCCGCATCGACGAGAGCCGCGACGCGCTGCTGACCGACTTCGGCAAGACGACGTTGCGCGACCGGTATCTTCTTCCCGGCGAGAGCTATCAGGACATGTTCGCGCGCGTCGCGACGGCCTACGCCGACGACATCGATCACGCCCAGCGCATCTACGACTACATCTCCAAGCTCTGGTTCATGCCGGCGACGCCCGTGCTTTCGAATGGCGGCGCCGAGCGCGGCCTGCCGATCTCCTGCTTCCTCAACTCCGTCAGCGACAGCCTCGATAACATCGTCGACGTCTGGAACGAGAATGTCTGGCTCGCCTCGAACGGCGGCGGCATCGGCACCT
>CAZXNY010000368.1:0-3101 GCA_964642205.1 uncultured Caulobacteraceae bacterium | reverse complement strand
GAGCACCAGACTACGAATCTGGGGGTCAGGAGTTCGAATCTCTTCGGGCGCGCCAGGGTTTTCAAACACTTGTGGGGCGTTGGCTGGCGCGGGCTTGAGCGTGCGCGGGTCTTCGAACATTTGCGAAAGGAGCGTCCCATGATCGATGGGGATTTTGCGCAGGGCTTTGTTCAGCGATGGCTGGCGGCGTGGAACGATCACGATCTGGACGCGGTGCTGGCGCTCTACGCCGACGGGGCCGTGCTGCATTCGCCGCGGTTTAAGGCCGTTGCCGGCGTGGAGGCCGAGGCCGTGAGCGGGCATGGCGAGTTGCGGCGCTATTGGGCGCGTGCGCTCGAGCTTTCGGGCGACCTCTTTTTTGCGATCGACAAGGTATTTATCGGATCCGATGCGCTGACGATCGTGTACGTCAATCACCGGCAACAGGACGTGGCCGAGACGTTCGTGTTCGACGCCAGCGGGCGTGTGCGCGAGAGCATCGCGGCTTACATCAGTTAGGGCGCGCGCGCGGCTTCGATCAGCGCCGCGAAGAGCGGGCTTTGCGCTTTGGCGTCGAGCTCTGGGTGCCATTGGACGCCAAGCGCGAAGCGGAGGCCGGGAAACTCTAGCGCTTCGATCACGCCGTCCGGCGCGCGGGCGGTGACGACGGCGCCGGCCGCGAGCGAGACGACATCTTCCTTGTGCGCGGAGCTGACTTCGAGCGTGCTCGGGAGGATCGTGGAGAGGCGCGTGTCGGGCGCGATCGTGACGTCGTGGCGCGCGACGCCCGTCGCGGGATCGCCGTGCCGAACCGTCGAGCCTTCCTTGCGCGGCACGTGACCGACGTACGAAATTTTTCCGCCGGATGCGCCGGCCATCACTTGCATGCCGTTGCAAATGCCGAGTACGGGCGTGTCGCGCGCGAGCAGTTGTGGGATGAGCGCCGCTTCGAAGTCGCGCCGAAGCGTGGGCGCGGCGGCAAGCGCGGACGGCGGCGGGGCTGCGTACCAAGCCGGATCGAAGCGATAATCGCCGCCCGGAATGAGCCAGCCGTCGCAAAGACGCACATAGTCTTCGAGCGCGTCGTGCGCGTAGGGGATCGCGACTGGCACGCCGCCGGCGCGCGCTATCGCGTCGAAATACGCCATGCGCAGCGCGTAATAGGGCCGGCGCGCGAAGGCGCTGCCGTCCTGCGCGGGATCGAGGGCTTCGTCGAGGACGATGCCGATGATGGGGCGCTTGGTCATGCGCGCATGCTAGCGCGATTTGCGCGGTATTCGTGTAGAGTTCACGCATGTGCATCGCGTGCGAGTGGGCCGAACAGGCGAGCCTGTTGGAGAAGTGGCGCGAAAGCCGCGCGCTCCGGGCGCTCGCCGATGAAGCGCCGGCCGAAGATGAAGCACGCGACGCAACCCCCTCCCCGCGAGGGGAGGGGTATGGGGGCGGGGAGAAGCCCGACGGCTAGAGTCTAGTTGTTGCGTGCGCGTGTGGGACGCGCGCCTCCGCTTGCACACCTCATGATTCACCCACCCCCTGCCCCCTCCCTCGCGGGGAGGGGGTTAGAAGATTACCGTTCGCAGGCCATTGAGCAGGATGCGGCGTTCGGCGTGCCATTTGACGGCGCGGGCGAGGACGACGGCTTCGATGTCGCGGCCGACAGCCATGAAATCCGATGTGGTTTGATTGTGCCGCACGCGCTCGACGCTTTGTTCGATGATCGGGCCTTCGTCGAGATCGGAGGTCACGTAGTGCGCGGTGGCGCCGATCAGTTTCACGCCGCGCTCGTGCGCGCGCTGATAGGGTCGTGCGCCCATAAAGCTCGGCAAGAATGAGTGGTGGATATTGATGATGCGGCCTGCGTAGCGCTCGCACAGCTCCGGTGTCAGCACCTGCATGTAGCGCGCGAGCACGATCAGCTCGGCGTTCATCGCTTCGAACGTTTCGCCGAGCTTCTTCATCTGCGCAGGCTTGGTCTCTTTCGTCACCGGGATGTGCAGAAAGGGCAGGCCGTAGGATTTTTCGACGAAGTCCTTGAAGTCGGTGTGATTGGAAACGACGCCCGCCACGTCGATCGGGAGCGCGCCGATGCGCCAGCGGTAGAGTAGGTCGTTCAGGCAATGGCCGAACTTCGAGACGAGGATCAGCGTGCGCGGCTTGATGCTTTGATCGTAGAAGCGCGCGTCCATGCGATACTTCGCGGCGACCGGTTTGAACGCTTCGCGCAAAGTTTCGAGCGTGACGCCGCGTGTCGATTCAAACGCGGTGCGGAGGAAGAATTGGCCGTTCTCGGGATCGCCATATTGGGCGCTCTCCAGGATGTTGCAGCCGTGCTCGACGTAGAAGCGCGAGGTATCGGCCACGATGCCGATCCCGTCCGGGCAGGCGATCGTCAGCAGGAAGGTGGGGTGGGCGGACGAGCCGTGGTCGGGCGTCTCGCTCTCGAAGAGGGCGGTCATGGGTAGTGCGGCCGGGCGGTTTCGTGGCCGCGGATGCGGCGCCCGCGCACATTGGGTTGCGTCCTATTAGTACGCAAGGCGTTCCGGTTTTGGGGACAACGCCTCTGGCGCGAGCGGCGCGGCGGACGGATGGCGCGGTGGCGGGGTCCGAAATCCCTCGGTCAAACAAGTGTTTGGCTTGCCCGCTGGCGTGGCGGCCCTGGCCCGCCGGCGCCTCAGAGGCATCGCGTCGCGGCAGGAAGCGCACCAAAACCGCGCTTTCCGGTTTACATCCCCTTCGCGCGCGCGGAAGACGTGCGCCGCACGGGCGCGGGGGCCCGCCTGGACCTTTTTGAGGAGCATTCGATGAGCAGCCAGCGGGCGAGCTACATCTTCACGAGCGAGAGCGTGTCGGAAGGCCATCCGGACAAGGTCGCCGATCGCATCTCCGACACGGTGGTCGATGCGTTCCTCGGCGCCGACCCCTACGCCCGGGTGGCGTGCGAAACGCTGGTGACGACGCAGCGCATCATCATCGCCGGCGAAGTGCGCGGGCCGGGCGAAGTGGTTGCCGGTCTTGAGGACAAGATCCGCGCGGCGGTGAAGGACATCGGCTACGAGCAGCACGGCTTCCATTGGTCGACCGCGCATTACGAGTGCCACTTGCATGCGCAATCGGCCGACATC
>CAZXNY010000367.1:0-3112 GCA_964642205.1 uncultured Caulobacteraceae bacterium | reverse complement strand
CGCGCAGCGCTGACTCCGAACTCCGATCCGAACGTCATTCCCTTTATCGACATCCTGCTCGTGCTGCTGATCATCTTCATGGTGACCGCGCCGATCCCCACGGTCGATATTCGTGTTGACCTGCCGCCACCCAATCCGCGGCCCTCGCCGCCGATTGAAGGACAACGGCCGACCTTCGTCACGTTGAACGCGGATGGCCGCTTGGCCGTTGACGGTCAGTTCACCTCGTTCGAAGGCCTCGGCGACACTGTCCTGGCGAAGGCGATTGAAAACAATTGGGCCTTGCCCGTGACCGAGATCTACGCCGAAGCGCGGATCTTCGTGCGCGCCGACCAGTCGTCCACATATGGCGAGGTCGTGCGCATCATGAGCCGGTTGCAGGAAGATGGCTTCGTCAAAGTCGGCATCTTCGCCGAGTTGGCGCAGGAAGGCTGAGGTAGACAAAGAATGGTTCGCCTACGCCTCTTTTCGATGGGTCTTGCGGCGCTGATCTGCCTCAGCATCGTGTACATCGCTGTCACCCAGAAGTTCAGCGCGATCACCGACATCTTCGACGAGTCCGAGGCCGTGAAGGTCGAGGTCGAGGAGAAGAAGGCGCCGCCGCCGCCGCCGCCGCCGCCAAACCGGCCGCCGCCGCCGCCGCCGCCGGAGCAGCGCATCCCGCCGCCGATGGTCGATGTTCCGCCGGTGCCGACAGATCTGCCCGTGTCGGTCGATCCCCCGCCGGCGCCTGTCGCCGCGGTCATTACCAACCCGACCTGGCTTGAGCGTCCGAACGGCCGCGATTTCCAGCGGGAGTATCCCGAGCGCGCGCTGGAGCGCGAGCGCGAGGGCCGCGTGGTGCTCGATTGCGTCGTCAACGCGTCCGGCCGGATTTCCTGCTCGGTCGCGAGTGAGGATCCGACAGGTTGGGGCTTTGGCCCGGCCGCGCTCCGCATCTCGCGCTCGTTCCGGATGGCGCCTGCGACGTCGGACGGTTCGCCGACCGACGGCGGCCGGGTGCGCGTGCCGATCGCGTTCCGCCTCGGCGGCTAGCGATCCGCAATTTGGCCTTGTTTCGCGGGCGTTCTCGCCCGGCGAGGAGTGGAGGGCGCGCTGATGAGAGGCGCGTCTCAGAGGAGATGTTCATGAAGATCGCGTTCGCGGCGGCGCTCGCCGCCCTCACGCTCACGACTGCAGGCGCCGCCTTCGCGCAGGCGCCGACGACGGCTCCCGCAGCCGCAGCGCCCGCCGTTCCCGCGTCGCGCTGCGCGGCGTTCCCCGCTGAGCCGACGCTGCCGGACGGCGCGACGGCGCGCAATTCGCGCACCATGCAAGAAGGCGACGCCGCCTACCAAGCTTGGGGCTTGGCGATGCAGACGGTGCTTGAGTGCCGCCGCGTCGAAGCCGAAGAGCTCCGCATTCAAGCGCTCACGCACGAAGCGCGCGTCAACGAGTACAACGCGGCTGCCTCCCGTTTGAACGCGGTTGGTCAGGCGTGGGTCGCGGAAGCGGCCGAGTACAACGCGCGCACGCAGCGCCGCTAACACGCTTGCGAGCTTCTGGACGCTTGACGTCCGTTACGTGAACGCGCCTCCCTTTGGAAACAAAGGGAGGTGTTTTCATGCCGAAACACGAGTTCGAGACGATTAAACTGGATGTCGAAGACGGCATCGCCACGCTCACGATGAACCGTCCGGACCGGATGAATGCGTTCACCGGCCAGATGATGCTCGACATGATCAAGGCGTTCGACATCACGGATGCCGATGACAGCGTTGGCGCTGTGATCGTGACAGGTGAGGGGCGCGCGTTTTGTGCGGGCGCCGATCTCGCGGCCGGTGGCTCAACGTTCGACAGCGAAGCGCGCGTTGCGCGCGCTGAAGTCGGCCGCAGCCAGGGCGACGAGCGCATTCGCGACGGCGGCGGGCGGCTGACGCTGCGCATCTTCGAAAGTTTGAAGCCAGTGATCGCCGCCGTGAACGGCGCTGCAGTCGGCGTCGGCGCCACGATGCAGCTGCCGATGGATATTCGCCTTGCCTCGACGGACGCGCGCTACGGCTTTGTGTTCGCGCGGCGCGGCATCACGCTGGAAGCGTGCTCATCGTACTTTTTGCCGAAAGTGGTCGGCCTGCAGACGGCGCTTGAATGGGCCTACACGGGCCGCGTCTTCCCAGCGAGCGAAGCGCATGAGCGCGGCCTGGTGCGCTCGCTCCACGCCCCGGCTGAGCTGATGCCCGCAGCGAAAGCGATCGCCCGCGAGATTATCGACAACACCTCGCCGGTTTCGGTGGCGCTGACGCGGCAGATGCTGTGGCGCATGGCCGGCGCCGATCACCCGATGGAAGCGCACAAGATCGACAGCCGCGCGATCTTCCGGCGCGGCGCATCGGCCGATGCGCGCGAAGGCGTGACCTCGTTCCTAGAAAAGCGCCCGGCAAAGTTCCCGCTCACCGTCAGCAAGGACATGCCGGACTTCTTCCCGTGGTGGGAAGATCGCCCGTTTAAGTAACGGCCGTCGCGGCGGCGGGCTGGGCCTCAGTGTCCAGCCGCCAAAGCGACGTGAAGAACGTCAGCGCCAGCGCCCCAACCAAGAGGCCAAAGCCCGGCAGCAGCGCCGCGAGGTGCGGGCCGACCATGCCGGCGGCGACGCCGGTGATCGCAGAACCGATTGGCGCGCCGCCCATAAAGCCCATCGCGTAGATCGCGAGCACACGGCCAAGATACTGCGGCGCCGCCGCGCTTTGCGCGATCGTGCGGCTCATGCTGATCCACACGCCGGCCGCCAATCCCCAGAGCGCCACGATCACCGTCAGCGTGGCGAACGGCTTCTCCCACGCAAAGCTCAAGAGGGCCGCTGCGCCAATCATGTGCGCCGCCAACATCGCCCTTCCTGGCCGCCGCAGCGGGGGCAGCCGCGCGAGGATGACGGCTGAAACAAACGACGCCGCCCAAAACACGGCGAACAGCACGCCGAGCAAATTTGCCTGTGTGTGCGCCGAGCCGCCGTATTCCTCGCGCACGATCAACGGAAACAACACCTGGAACGAGCCGATAATGAAGACGCCCGAATAGCCAGCCGAGATCAGCATCGGCCCCATCACCGGGCTCTTGAAAGAGTAGGCGAGCCCTT
>CAZXNY010000366.1:0-3127 GCA_964642205.1 uncultured Caulobacteraceae bacterium | reverse complement strand
GTGCAGCAGGTTCGCATCGATCGAGAACGGCGCGTCCTGTTCCTTGCCTTTCGCGACCTCGATGCCGTGCTTCTTAGCGTACGCGATCAGGTCCGGGCGGCCTTCGAACTCCCATTCGCGCCACGGCGCGATCACGCGCACGTCCGGCTTCAGCGCGTAATACGAAACTTCGTAGCGCACCTGATCGTTGCCTTTACCCGTCGAGCCGTGGCTCACCGCGTCGGCGCCAAGCATGTTGGCGATCTCGATCTGGCGTTTGGCGATCAGCGGGCGCGCAATCGATGTGCCGAGCAGGTACTGACCTTCATAGAGCGTGTTGGCGCGAAACATCGGAAACACGAAATCGCGCACGAACTCTTCGCGTACGTCTTCGATGAAAATGTTCTCTGGCTTCACGCCCGCCTTCAGCGCTTTCGCGCGCGCCGGCTCCAGCTCCTCGCCCTGCCCGAGATCGGCGGTGAAGGTGATGACCTCCGCGCCATAGGCTTCCTGCAGCCATTTGAGGATGATCGAGGTGTCGAGCCCGCCCGAATAAGCGAGCACGACCTTCTTCACTGAACCTTGTTTCGTCACCGCGGCGGGCCCTTCCAAAAGCGCCCGCGATGTAGCGCCTCCAAGGCGCGGAGACCACCCCTGCTAGCCCCAGTATGCGCTGCAGTCCCGGTCACGGATCCACTGCGAGAGCACCCATTTCTCGCCCGCCGTGGTCGCGAGCCCGGCGTGTAGCGACAACGGCTCGACCTGGCGGTTGGGCTTTGCGTTCGACCACGCCAGCGCATCGCCCGTTTTGCCTCGGTGCCGCACGCCAATGCGGGGGAACGCGGTCTCGCCGCCCTCGTAGTCTTCGTTGAGATAGACGATCACCGTCAGCACGCGCTGCCCCAGGCGCGCCATTTCCGCCGCGCCATCCGCAAAGTCGGGCGTGAACGCATCGAAGTGCTCGGCAAACGCCTCGCCCGGGCGGTAGTGCAACAGGCTGGCGGGCTCGAGACGCCCGGCGGAGACGCCCATCAGCGCTGCGATCGTCTCGCGCGCCATCGCCGCGACGCAATCGGTGGTCGCGGCAGAAAAGAACGCGGAGCGGTTGGTGCGCTCCTCGTCGCGGCGCCCATCGCCGCCTTCGCGCAGCCGCACCGTCGCACACGCAAGATGCGGCACGCCGAGCGCAATGAGATGGCGGCAAATGTCTGGCGACAGCAAACCGGCAACCGGACGCACGCCGGTCAGTCCGGGCAGCGTCATACGCGGCTGCCGCCAAGGCGCTGCAGCAATGCGCGCCGCGACGTCGTCATGTCCGCCGAACAAGTCCAGCTGCGCTTGCGCGCCTGCGTCGCCTTCGGCCGCCGCGCGGCACAGCAAGTCAGATGCGCGCGCCCAGTCCTGTGCGACGAAGATGCCGTTGGCGTGGAGTGCGGCGAGGCGCGTCATCGCACCTGGATCGCCGTCCGCGGCGGCGGCCTTCACGCGCTCAAGATCGAACGCCTCGCTCATGGCTCACCATAGCACGGTGCGCGGGCGCGCTAGACCATGACCTGGTTGCCCAGCTCGACGGCGCGCCCGACGGGGATGTGGAAGAAGTCCGTCGCGTTCGTCGAATTGCGGGCGAGGAAGATAAACAAGTGATCCTGCCAGAGCGGCATGCCGCTCTTTTCGCTCGGGATCACAGTGCGCCGGGACAGGAAGAAGCTCGTTTTCATGATATCGAACTTCAGCCCAAGCCGCCGGGACGCCGTCAGCGCCTTCACGACGTTTGGCGTTTCCATGAACCCGAACGTCAGCGTCACGCGCTTCACGTCGGGCATGAAGTCTTCAACCTTGATGCGCTCGCTCTCGGGCGCGCGCGGCGTCGAGAGCGTCTTCACCGTCAGCACGATGATCTGCTCGTGCAGAACCTGGTTGTGCTTCAAGTTATGCATCAGCGCCGCGGGCGCGACGTTTGGATCGCCCGTCAAAAAGATCGCCGTGCCGCGCACGCGATGCGGCGGATGATGCGAGAGCATCTCGAACAGCTTGTCGAGCGGCTCATCGCGCCGGACTGTCTCCGCTAAAATTCGCGTGCCGCGTACCCAGGTCCACATAACGAGCACAAGCCCGATCGCGAGCGCGAGCGGTACGAAGCCACCCTGCAGCACGCGCTGGAGATTTGAGGACAGGAACACGAGCTCGATGATGAAGAACGGCGTCACAATCAGCGCCGCCAGCCACATCGGCCGCTTCCACAGCTTCCACAGCACGATGAACACCATACAGGTGCTCATCATCATTTCGGCCGTGATCGAGATACCGTAAGCGGCTGCAAGGCGCGTCGAGGAGCCGAACGCCAGCATTAGGATCAGCACGCCGGCGAGAAGCATCCAGTTGATCTGCGGCATGTAGATCTGCCCGGCCTGCGTCTCCGACGTGCGGCGGATTTCCATGCGCGGCAGAAGGCCAAGCTGGATCGCCTGCTGCGTCAGCGAGAACGCACCGGAGATCACGGCTTGGCTCGCGATCACGGTCGCGGCCGTCGCCAAGATCACCAGCGGCAATCGCAGTGCGTCAGGCGCCATCAGGAAGAACGGGCTGAACTCGAAGTGCACTGCCGTGCCCGCAGCAGCGGCCACGCGCGCGGCGGCCGTGTAATCGAGATTGACGGTATCGATGTTGTTCAGAACAAACGCGCCCTGCCCAAGATAATTGAGCGTGAGCGCCGGCAGCACGAGCGCGATCCACGCCGCGCGAATAGGCTTGCGGCCAAAGTGACCCATGTCGGCGTAGAGCGCCTCGGCGCCCGTCACGGCCAGAAACACCGAGCCGAGCACCACAAACGTCAGGAGCCGGTGGTCGATCATGAACGTCAGCGCGTGGATCGGCGACAACGCCTGCAAAATCTCCGGCTCGCTCGCGAGATGCATCGCGCCCATGACGCCCATCACGACGAACCAAAGCGCTGTGATCGGTCCGAAGTAACGCCCAACGACGGCGGTGCCGCGGCTCTGGACCGCAAACAGTCCGATCAGAATCCCAACGCCAATCGGCAGAATGAACGGATCGATCCTGCCTTCGAGCGAAGGCACCGCCTTCAGACCCTCGACGGCAGAGAGCACCGAGATCGCGGGCGTGATGAGCGAGTCGCCGTAGAACATCG
>CAZXNY010000365.1:0-3128 GCA_964642205.1 uncultured Caulobacteraceae bacterium | reverse complement strand
GGTGATGACGCGCTGCATCCAATGCACGCGCTGCGTCCGTTTCGTCACCGAAGTGGCCGGCGTGCCAGAGATTGGCGCGACGGGCCGCGGCGAGGACATGGAGATCACGACGTATCTGGAAAAGGCGCTTACCAGCGAACTCTCCGCCAACGTGATCGATCTTTGCCCTGTCGGCGCGCTGACCTCGAAGCCGTACGCGTTCAATGCGCGGCCGTGGGAGCTGAAGAAGACCGAAACGGTCGACGTGATGGACGCGCTCGGCTCCAACATTCGCGTCGATGCGCGCGGCGACGAGGTGCTGCGCGTGTTGCCGCGTCTTAACGAAGAGATCAACGAGGAGTGGATCTCGGATAAAACGCGCTACGCCGAAGATGGTCTGAAGCGCCAGCGGCTCGACCGGCCATACATCCGTGAAGGCGGTAAGCTCCGGGCCGCAACGTGGGACGAAGCGCTCAACGCCGCCGCGACCGTCCTTCGGCGCGACCCGAACAAGATCGGCGCGATCGCGGGCGATCTCGCGTGCGCCGAGAGCATGAAGGCGACGCTCGATCTCTTCCGGGCGCTTGGTTCCCCCAACACCGATTGCCGTGCGGATGGCGCGCAGATCGGTGGCGGCGCACGGCAAGGCTACCTGTTCAACTCAACGATCGCCGGCATCGACGAAGCAGACGTGATCCTGCTTGTGGGCGCTAACCCGCGCCTTGAAGCGCCGGTGCTGAACGCGCGCATCCGCAAGGCGTGGCTGCGCGGTGCCCGCGTGGGCGTGATCGGCGAGGCTGTCGATCTCTCTTATCGTCATGAGCACCTCGGCGCGGGCGCGGACACGCTGAGCAATCTGCCGGGCGCGTTCGCTGATGCGCTGAAGAGCGCGGCGAAGCCAATGGTGATCGTCGGCGCCGGTGCGCTCGCACGCGACGATGGCGCTGCCGTTCTCAAGCACGCGGCGGGTCTGGCAAAGGCGAGCGCCGATTGGAACGGCTTCAACTTGCTGCACAGCGCCGCCTCGCGGGTGGGCGGCCTCGATCTCGGCTTCCTGCCGGGGCAGGGCGGCAAAGATGCGACCGCTATGCTCGCGGGCGGGCTTGAGACGCTGCTGTTGCTTGGCGTCGATGAAGCGGCGCTGCCGCGCGACGGCACGGTGATCTACATCGGAAGCCACGGCGATGCGGGCGCGCACCGCGCCGACATCATCCTGCCGGCCGCCGCCTACACGGAAAAGAACGCGACCTGGGTGAACACCGAAGGGCGCGTTCAGTACGGCAGGCGGGCGACGTTCCCGAAGGGCGACGCGAAAGAGGATTGGACGATCCTGCGTGCGCTTTCGGCCGTGCTCGGCAAGACGCTGCCGTACGATGATCTCGGCGCGCTGCGCCAGAAGATGATCGCCGATCACCCATCGTTTGGGCAGGTCGATTACGCGCCTGGCGCGGCGGATGGCGCTGGCTTCGACCTTGGAGCGGTGGGCGCGGACGGACAGCTCTCGTCAGCGCCGTTCCAGAGTCCGGTCCGAGACTTCTACCTTACGAACCCGATCGCGCGCGCGAGCGTGACAATGGCCGAGTGCTCGCGTCTGGCCGCTGAGCGCAATGGCGCGGGCGCCAAGGTGGCGGCGGAATGAGCGCGGCGATGCATCTTGCGGAGTTAAACATCGGCCGCCTCAAAGCGCCGATCGGCGATCCGCGTGTCGCCGAGTTTGCGGATAACCTCGCTCTGATCAATGGCATTGCTGAGCGCAGCCCCGGCTTCGTGTGGCGCCTCAAGGACGATGCGAGCGGGGATGCGACGAGCATTCCCGTGACCGAAGATCCATTGGTGGTGTCAAACCTCTCGGTTTGGGAGAGCGCGGCCGACCTCGAGTACTTCGTGTTCAACACCTTGCACCGGCGGTTCTACGAGAAGCGCGCCGCGTGGTTTGAGGTCATGTCCGAGCGGCACATGGTGTTCTGGCATGTCGCGCCGGGCCATCAGCCGACGCTCGAAGAAGCGATGGGGCGGTTGGCGCTCTACCAGCGCGATGGCGCGAGCGCGGACGCGTTTGGCTGGGACGAGGTGATCGACGGCGCGCGCCTTAAAGCGCAACGCTGCGCGAGCGCCGAGGCGGCAACCCAATGAGCGATCTCATTCGCGATTGGGGCCCGTTCTGGGGCGTGCTCGGCGGCGTCGGTCAGATCCTCGCGATCATGATCATGCTGCTGCTGAGCCTCGCGTTCCTGCTGCTGTTTGACCGGAAGGTCTGGGCGGCGGTGATGATGCGCAAGGGGCCGAATGTGGTCGGCCCGTTCGGGCTGCTGCAGAGCTTCGCGGACTTTTTGAAGTTCGTGCTCAAGGAAATCGTCATTCCGGCGGGCGCGAACAAGACGGTGTTTATCCTCGCGCCGCTCATCACGTTCGTGCTTGCGTTCGCGGCGTGGGCGGTGGTGCCGTTCGCGCCGGGTTGGGTGATCGCCGATATCAATGTTGGCATTCTCTACCTGTTCGCGATCAGCTCGCTCGGCGTTTACGGCATCATCATGGGCGGGTGGGCGTCGAATTCGAAGTACCCGTTCCTCGGCGCGTTGCGCAGCGCGGCGCAGATGGTGAGCTACGAAGTCTCGATCGGCTTTGTGATCATCACAGTGCTGTTGCTCGTTGGCTCGTTGAACCTGACGACCATCGTGAACAACCAAGCCGCCGGCATCTGGGCGTGGCACGCGTTCGCGTGGCCGACCGTGTTCGTGATGTTCCCGATGCTCGTGATCTTCTTTATCTCGGCGCTCGCGGAAACGAACCGGCCGCCGTTCGATCTGCCGGAGGCGGAGAGCGAACTCGTGGCCGGCTATCAGGTCGAGTACTCGTCGACGCCGTATCTGCTTTTCATGATCGGGGAGTACCTCTCGATTGTGTTGATGTGCGCGCTCATCAACATCCTCTTCCTCGGCGGCTGGAATCCGCCATGGGGGCCGGTGGAGAGCATGTTCGCCTGGCCGGTCGTTGGGCCGTTCTTCGCGTGGATCGGCGCTGGGTGGATCGGTTTCCTCATCTTCTACGTGAAGATTTGGATCATCTTCTTCCTGTTCGCGATGGTGAAGGCGCTCGTGCCGCGCTACCGCTACGACCAGCTGATGCGCCTTGGCTGGAAGATTTTTCTG
>CAZXNY010000364.1:0-3131 GCA_964642205.1 uncultured Caulobacteraceae bacterium | reverse complement strand
AGATGTCGTGATGCGGCGGCGGCGAGATGAGCGTGACGCCCTCTGTCGCGTGCCGCAGCTTCGCGATCAGCGACGTCACCTTGAAGCCGGGCAATTGCCCGCCTTCGCCGGGCTTGGCGCCCTGCGCGACTTTGATTTCGATCTCGCGGCACTGGTTCAGATATTCCGCCGTCACGCCGAAGCGGCCCGACGCGATCTGCTTGACCGCCGAGTTCATGTTGTCGCCGTTGGCGAGCGGCGCGTAGCGCGCGGGATCTTCGCCGCCCTCGCCGCTGACCGAGCGCGCGCCGATCCGGTTCATCGCGACGTTGAGCGCGCCATGCGCCTCCGGGGAGAGCGCGCCCATCGACATGCCGGGCGTCAAGAAGCGCTTGCGAATTTCGTTTACGCTTTCGACTTCGTGCAACGGCGCTGCTGCCGCGCCTTCGGTGCGGATTTCGAGCAAGTCGCGCAGCTGAATCGGCTGATCGAGCCGGCGCGAGCGCACCGCTTCGGAATAAACTTTGTAGGCGCGATAGTCGCCGCGATCGCACGCGCTTTGCAGTTGATGAATGTGCGTCGCCTCGAGCGCGTGCCGCTCGCCCCGCGCGCGGTAGCGATAGAGCCCGCCAACGGGCAGCGCGAACACGGCTTCGTCGAACGCCTTCGCGTGCAAATCCGCCGCTTCGTATGCAAGCCCTGCGAGGCCGATGCCGGAGATGCGGCTCGTGAGGCCCGGGAAGAATTCATCGACGAGCGCGCGCGACAGCCCGATCGCCTCGAAGTTCATGCCGCCCCGATAGGAGGAGATCACGGCGATGCCCATCTTCGAGATGATCTTTAGGAGGGCCGCTTCGATCGCCTTTTTGTAGTTCGCGCAGGCTTGCTCGGCGCTCAAGCCCCCCGTGATGCCGCGCGCGGCGCGATCGCCGATCGTATCGAGCGCGAGGTAGGCGTTCACGGTGGTGGCGCCGCAGCCGATCAGCACGGCGAAATAGTGCGTGTCCAGGCACTCGGCAGCGCGCACCGTGATCGAGCAGAACGAGCGCAGCCCCTTTGCCACGAGATGCGCGTGCACGCCGCCTGTCGCCAAGATCATCGGGCACGCAACGCGCCCTTCGCCCTGCGCCTCGTCGCTCAGCACAACATGGCTGCGCCCGGAGAGCACGGCCTCTTCCGCCTCCGCGCGGATGCGATCGAGCGCATCGCGCAAAGCCGGCCCCGCATCTTCCGCGCGCGCAGGCGCCGCGAATGTGCAATCGATAAGCGCGACAGCGTCGCCCAGCGTTTCGACCATGCGCGCGTACATGCCGTTGGTGAGCACGGGGCTCGACAGCACGTACACATCCGCCTGCGCTTCGTCTTGCGCGAGGATGTTGCCGAGGTTCTTGAAACGCGTCGCCAAACTCATCACGCGATCTTCGCGCAGAGGATCGATCGGCGGATTGGTGACTTGCGAGAAGTTTTGCCGGAAATAGTGCGACAACGGCCGCGTCTGCTCGGAGAGCACCGCAAGCGGCGCGTCATCGCCCATCGAACCGATGGCTTCCTTGGCCTCCTCGATCATCGGCGGGAGGATCAGCTCAAGGTCTTCCAGCGTGAAACCCGCCGCGTATTGCCGGCGCAACAAATCCGCGCGCGTTTCGTAGAGCCGCGGCTCTGGCCCCGCGAGCTGCGCGTCGAGATCGATGACATTTTCGAGCCATTGCTCATAGGGATGCGCCGCCGCGAGCACGTCGACGATCTCGTCATGCCGATAGAGCCGGCCCTCCTGTGTGTCGACGCAGATCATCTTGCCGCCGCCGATGCGCCCGCGCTCGCTCACGCGCCGGTTTTCCAGCGGCACGACGCCGGACTCGGAGCCGACGATCAGCAGGCCATCTTCCGTCAGTGCGTAACGTTGCGGCCGCAATCCGTTGCGATCGAGGCCAGCGACTGCCCAGCGCCCGTCGAACATTGCAAGCGCCGCCGGGCCGTCCCACGGCTCCATCACGGCGTTGCAATAGTGATAGAGCGCGCGGTGCGCCGGTTTCATCGTGCGCGACTTCGCCCACGCTTCCGGGATCAGCAACGACTTCGCCATCGGCGCGATGCGCCCTGCGCGCACCAAAACCTCGAACACGTTGTCGAGCTTCGAGGTGTCGCTCGGCGGCGGTTGGATGATTGGCTTCACGTCCTCCTGCGCGCGGCCGAACGCATCGGACGCCATGCGGATTTCGTGGCTCTTCATCCAATTGACGTTGCCCTTCAGCGTGTTGATCTCGCCATTATGGGCGAGCATGCGGAAAGGCTGCGCGAGGCGCCATTCGGGGAACGTGTTGGTCGAATAGCGCTGGTGATAGATCGCGACGGCCGAAACGAAGCGCTCGTCCTTCAGATCCGGATAAAACGCATCGATCTGTTCGGCGAGGAACATGCCTTTGTAAACGAGCGTCTGCGCAGAGAGGGAGCACACGTAGAGCTCGGAGATGTTCATCGCGAGCGCGCGCTTCTCGATACGGCGCCGGCAGATGAAGAGATCGCGATCGACCTCCTCGCCCGCTCGCGCGCGCGGATCGTGAAACAGAACTTGCTCGATCTCGGGCCGCGTCGCGTTCGCCTTTTCGCCGATCGCGCTGATATCGACCGGCACTTGCCGCCAGCCATAGAGCACGAAGCCCGCCTTTAGGATTTCGCTCTCAACGATGGTGCGCGCGCGTTCCTGGGCGCCGAAATCGGTGCGCGGCAGGAATATCTGCCCGACGAAGATCGGGCCCTTCTGCACGCTGTGGCCGGTGCGCGTGACGATCTCGCGGAAGAAATCCTGCGGCGCGCTGATCAGGATGCCCGCACCGTCGCCCGTCTTGCCATCCGCATCGATGGCGCCGCGGTGCCAGAGCGACTTCAGCGCCGTGATCGCGAGCGAAACCACATCGCGGCGCGGCTTTCCGTCGATCGCCACGATGAGCCCGACGCCGCACGCGTCCCGCTCATCCTCCGCGCGCCAGACGCCGCTCTCTTCGAGCTTGGCGCGCTCGCGTTGATAGCGCGACGCTTCAATTGCTCCCCCGTATACGGGGGAGCTGTCGGCGCGCAGCGACGACTGAGGGGGCATGCCGCTGCCTGGGCCCCCCCCCCCCCCGGGGGCCGCCAACCCCCCCCACACAGGCGGG
>CAZXNY010000363.1:0-3133 GCA_964642205.1 uncultured Caulobacteraceae bacterium | reverse complement strand
GAAGGCGCGGTTCGTGAAGATCAGCGCGGCGGGGCTTCGTGAGAGCCACGTGCATGATGTGATGATCACGCGCGAAGCGCCGAACTACCCGCTCGGAAGCTAGGCTATGCGTGAAGGCGCGCGCCTTGCCGCGGCGATCGAGATTCTCGCCGATATGGAGGCGCGTCATCGTCCTGCCGCCGATGCGGTGAAGGATTGGATGCTTTCGCATCGCTTCGCGGGGTCGAAGGATCGCGGCGCGATTGGCGATCTGGTGTTCGGCGCGCTGCGCTGGCGCCGATCGAGCGCGTACCGGCTCGGTGAAGAAACACCGCGCGCTTGGGTGCTCGGCGCGGTGTGCTGGGGATTTGGCATAGAGGCGGACGCGATCGCTGCGATGTGCGAAGGCGATCCACATGCGCCGCCGGCGCCGGGGGGCGCGGAGCTTGAGAAGCTGCGCAGTGCGACGCTCGATGGCGCGCCGGCAGATGTTGCGGGTGACTTTCCAGATTGGCTCGATGCATCGCTCGCGCGGGCGTTTGGTGAAGCGCGCGCCGAGGAAGGCGCGGCGCTCGCGGCGCCCGCGCCGCTGGATTTGCGCGTCAATACGCTGCGATCGACGCGCCCGAAGGTGATCGCCTCGCTTGGCGAAAGTCCGCGGCTTTCGGCGCTGCCGGAGGAAACGCCGTTTGCGCCGCAGGGCGTGCGGATTCCTTGGCGCGAGGGGCGGTCGTTTCCGTGGAAGACGGAGCAAGCGTTCACCAAGGGCTGGTTCGAGGTGCAGGACGAGGGCAGCCAGATCGCGGCGCAGCTCTCGGGCGCGGCGCCTGGCATGCAGGTGGCGGATGTGTGCGCAGGCGGCGGGGGCAAGACGCTCGCGCTCTCGGCGCTGATGGAAAACAAAGGGCAGATCTACGCGTTCGATACGGACGGGCGCCGGCTTGCGCCGCTGAAAGAGCGGATGGACCGGGCGCATGCGCGCAACGTGCAGATCCGCGCGCCTGCGAAGGGGCGCGACGTGCTCGCCGATTTGCACGGGCGCTGCGATCTCGTGTTCGTCGATGCGCCGTGCAGCGGATCGGGCACGTGGCGGCGCAATCCGGATTCGAAGTGGCGGTTGAAGCCGGCGGCGCTTGAGACGCGGATACGGCAGCAACAAGAGGCGCTCTCACTCGCGGCGCCGTTGGTGAAGGTTGGCGGGCGTTTGCACTATGTCACGTGCTCTGTGCTCCCCGAAGAAAATGAGGACGCGATCGCGGCGTTTCTTGAGACCAGCCCCAGCTTCAAACCCGCGCCGCTCAACGCGAGCGCGGAACTGCGCGCCGCGTCGTATGCACGGGGCGAGGCGCTGCAGCTGACGCCGTTGCGCACCGGATGCGACGGGTTCTTCATCGCGGCGCTGACGCGCATGGCCTGATGCGCACGCTTGACATTGGCATTGCCGGGGCGGGCGTGGCGGGGCTTGCCTGCGCGGGTCTGCTGCGGCGGGCGGGGCATCGCGTAACGCTTTTTGATCAGGCGCAAGCGCCGGCGCCGGTGGGCTCCGGGCTCATTCTGCAGCCAATCGGGCTCCATGTTCTCGGGCTCCTCGGTTTGAGAGAGAACATCGAAGCAAAGGGCGCGCGGATTGCGCGGCTCTATGGCAAGTCGAACGACGCGATCGTGCTCGACGTGCGCTACGCGGCGCTGGGCGCGGATGTTCACGGCGTTGCGGTGCACCGCGCGACATTGTTTCAAGCGCTGTACGATGAAGCGTTGCGCGCAGGCGCGGCGCTTGAGCTTGGTCGAGCTGTTTCAGGTGCGGACGATGGCGTGCTCCTGTTTGCGGACGGGACGCGGAGCGCGCGCTTCGATCTGGTGATCGATGCGTTGGGCGTGCGGTCCGTGCTGTCGCGCGCGAGCCCAGCGCTGACCTACGGCGCGCTCTGGGCCAACGTTACGGCGCACTCGGCGTTTGCGCCCGATGCGCTGGAGCAGCGTTACGAAGCGGCGCGCAAGATGGCGGGCGTGCTGCCGATTGGGCAAGACCAGGCGGCGTATTTCTGGAGCTTGCGCGGGCGCGACTTCGAGGCGTGGCGCGCGGCGCCGCTCGATGCGTGGAAAGACGAGGCGCGCGCGCTCTGGCCGCAGACGGCGCCGCTGCTCGATCAACTCACCCGCCACGACGATCTCGTGTTCGCGCGCTATGCGCACCGCACGTTCGCGCGCCCGGCCGAGCACAGGCTCGCGCATGTCGGGGACGCGTGGCACTGCACGAGCCCGCAGCTTGGGCAGGGCGCGAACCTTGCGCTCGTCGATGCGCTGGCGCTGGCGGCGGCGCTGACGCGGCAGGACGATCTTGCGCTTGCGCTCGGCGAATATGCGCGGATGCGGCGGCTGCATGTGTGGCTCTACCAGGCGGCCTCGTTCCTCTTCACGCCGGCGTATCAATCGGATGGCGCGCTTTTGCCGTGGGCGCGCGACCGCATCGTCGGCCCGCTCGCGAAGCTCTGGCCGGCGCCGCAGATTTTGGCGTCGTTGGTTGCGGGGGCGGTCGGTTGGCCGCTGGCGACGATTGGGGCGGCGGCCGATCAGGACGTGTCGTCTGGTTTTGGCGCGCGCGGCGGCGCAGCGGGCGACGCGCGCATCGCGTAAGTCAGCGGCCGGTGCAGGCGGCGGGGCATACGCGGCGGCGCGTGCTTGCGCGCGAGGCGCCGCGCGATGTGGCGCTTCTGGCGGCGCGCGTAACGTTCGGGATCGGCGAGCACGCGCATCGCGGCTTCGAAGCGCTCGGCGAGCGGCATCGAGCTGCGCATCATCGGCGCGAATCTCGGCCAGCGATCGGACGCGCGGCGTGTGCGCTTTCCTGGGCGCAAAGCGAAAGGCGACCTGCCAATCGCGCGAATCCATGCTCGCGACGCAACGCCCGGGCGGGCCGGGCGGCAGCGCGGGGAAAGCGCCGCGCGATTTGTAATCGGGCGTCGCGGCGGCGAGTTGATCGATCAGCTTGCGCAGCATCGCTTCGAGTTCAGCAAGGCGCGCCGAGAGCGCCTCGGCGCGCGGTGCGAGCATGCGTGCGTGCGCGGCGATCGCCGCGGGCAGGCCGTAAACGATCGCAATGAATTCGACGAGCCGGAGCGCGGGGCGCCAATCGAAGGCGCGGGCATAGTGCATG
>CAZXNY010000362.1:0-3140 GCA_964642205.1 uncultured Caulobacteraceae bacterium | reverse complement strand
ACGGCGATGAGGGCGGGAAGCACGAGAAGCGTTAGCAGCCCAAGCTGCCAGTCCATCCAGAGCAGAACCGCGATGATGCCGACGAGCAGAATGAGATCGCCGACCGCCGCGACTGAAGACTCCAAAAACTCCTGGAGCGCGTTCACGTCGCCCTGGAGGCGGCTCATCACGCGGCCGACATGCGTTTGATCCATGAACGAGAGCGACACGTTCTGCAGGTGCGCGAACATCGCGCGCCGCATGTCGAAAATGACCTTCTGCGCGAGGCGCGCGGACACCCAAGATTCAAAGAAGAACCCGACGACATGCGCGGCGATCAACGCCGCAAAGCCGTAGAGGATTGCGTGCAAGAGCGCTTCATCGCCGGCGACGGACGAATCCACCGCGTAGCGCACCAGCATCGGGATCGCGACCTGCGTGCCGACGGACAACAGAATGACGCCAAGCGCCACCCAGAGCGTGCCCTTGTAGGGCGCGAGATAGCCGCCGAAGCGCTGAATGATGCGCGTGTCGAAGGCGAGAAAGATTTCCTCGGCATCGTGCGCGCCAAGGTTGGCGCGGGGCGCGCCGCGCTGGTGGACCTTAGGGGCGTTTTCGTGCGCGCTGGCGGTCGTCATGCGGAGCGCTCCAGAACTTGTTCGCGCGCTTCTTCTTCGGAACGGCTTTGCAGCTGATAGAGCGCCTCGTAGGCGCCGCCGCGCGCGCGGAGCTGCGCGTGCGTGCCGCGCTCAACGATGCGGCCTTCCTCGAGCACGATGATCTCGTCGGCGTGCATCAGCGAGGAGAGGCGGTGCGCGATGATGATGACGCCCGCGTGCTTGGTGCGCTCGGCGAGCGCGCGGCGGACGCGTTGCTCGGTCACCGCGTCGATCGCGGCGGTGGAATCGTCGAAGATGAAGAACGCCGGTCCGGGCACGACGCCGCGCGCGATCGACATACGCTGGCGCTGGCCGCCGGAGAGCGCGACGCCCCGTTCGCCGATGCGGGTCTCGTACGTCGCGGGCAGGCCCTTGATGTAGTCGTGAATTTGCGCGGTGACCGCTGCGTTCTCGATGCGCTCGTCTTCGGCCCACGGATCGGCGTAGGCGACGTTGTTGGTGATCGAAGAGTCGAACAGGAATGTATCCTGTTGGATGAGCGACACGGCGTGGCGGAGGGAAGGCAGCGTGACGTCGCGAATGTCCTGGCCATCGATTGTGATGCGCCCGCCGGTCGGGTCGTAGAAGCGCGGCGCAAGATGCGCGATCGTGGATTTGCCGCTGCCGGGCGCGCCGACGATGCCGAGCGTCTTGCCGCGCGCGACGGTGAAGGAAATGTCGCGAATGGCGCGCTTGCCGCCTTCGCCTTCGTAGCTGAAATCGACGTGCTCGAAGCGCATCACGCCGCCGGTGACGGCAAGGTCGGGGGCGTTCGGCGCGTCGCGAATGTCGGGCTCCATGTCGAGAATCTCAAACAGACGCGCGCCGGAAGAGGTTGCGCGCGCCATCGACGCCACGACCATCGCCACCATGCGCACGGGCATCTGCAGCATCGTCATGTAGGCGAGAAATTCCGTCAGGCGGCCGACACTCATCTCGCCCGCGATGACACGCGCGCCGCCAACCCAGAGCAGCGCCGCCATCGAGGCGTAGAATGCAGCGGTGAGCGCAGCGACAGCGGAGAAGCGCAGTGTGATCCGCTCGTTCGCGAGTTTCAGCGCGGCGCTGGCGGCGATGTCGAACTTGCCCATCTCGAACGCGTGCGAAGCGAATGCGCGCACAACACGGATGCCCTGGAGATTCTCCTCCATCGTGAGCGTCAACTTCGACATCAGCGCCTGAAGCCGCAGCCACGTGACCCGCAGCAGGAAGCCCATGCGCGCGAGGCGCCAGACGGCGAAGGGTACAAACGACAGCGCGATGAGGCCGAGCGTCATGTCCGTCGAGAGCAGCAGAAACGCCGCGACGCCGATGAGCAACACAAGCTGCACCACGCGCAGCATGCCGTTTTCGACGAAGAGGCGCGCGCCTTCGACATCGAGCATGCCGCGCGTAATGAGATCGCCGGAGTGGATGCGATCGTGAAACCCAAAGGAGAGGCGCTGCAGCTTCTCGAAGAACAGCATGCGCAGCTTCTGGCCGACGCGCTGGCTCACATATTCGCCGAGGAATCCCTGTGCCATCTGAAAGAGGCCGCGCACGATCGAGAGTCCAACGATGATCGCGCCGGCGGTGAGCAGCGCCGCGCGCGCTTGATCCGCAGCGGCCGCGCCAGAGGTGAGGTAGGTGTGCGCGTTGTCGACCGCGGCCCCGAGAAGGCGGGGGATCGCAAGCCCCGCGACCACCGAGCCGAGCGCGGAGGCGACCGCGAGCGCAATCAGCGCCTTGTGCTCGAACGCCATTGCCGCGATGCGCTGAAGCACGCGCGGCATGGCGCTCAGATCGATCTCAGTCTCCGGATCTTGCTCCGGATCTGCGGGTTGCGGCGCCCCCTCCCGCGGGGCGGCGGCTGGATCCGACATGTTTATCTCGCTCTCGCGCGACGAAGCGGCGCCCGCGCGCGGTCCCCTCGGCCCGCGCCGGCATCGATCCGTATTTGTTGAAGGTCCGGTATGATTTTAGGAGAGTCGCGGGTGCACGATCAAGCCCAGCGCGCGTGTTTGCGTTGGGCGCGCGTGGAACGCGCTAAGCGGCTGATCTAGGGCGTGAAAAGCCCTTGCAGGATCGGCCGTGCGTAAAGGTCGGCCGTGGCGTTCGGTGGGGCGTTCGGCGTCCAGTAGCGAATCTCGGCAGCCGCGTTCATGCCAGCGTTCAGCACCTGCGCTGCAATCACGGGATCGACGGGACGGAGATTTCCCTCGGAGATCGCGTCCGTGATCATCGCCGCGAAGCGGTTCGCGATGGATGCGCCCGCCTGCATCATGTCCGCGCGCACGCCTTCGGGCAGGGCGGTGTAGGCGCTTGAGCGCAAAAGCGGGCCACGTTCGGAGGTCTGAAAGTCCGCAAGCGCGGCGGCAGCGCTCGCGAGGCGATCCCAACCGGAGACGCGCAGGGAGATCGCATCGAGCTGGAGGCGCCGCACGATCGCGAAGCTGCGCTCGAAGCATGCGATCACCAAATCGCTCTTGGCGTCGTGGTGATGATAGAACGAGCCCTTGGTGA
>CAZXNY010000361.1:0-3144 GCA_964642205.1 uncultured Caulobacteraceae bacterium | reverse complement strand
TGGACGTAGTCCTCGACGGTCTGCGGCAGATCGTAGTTGATGACGTGCTTGATGTCGGCGACGTCGATCCCGCGCGCCGCGATGTCGGTGGCGACCAGAATCCGGTAGCGACCGCGGCGAAAGCCCTCCAGGGCTTCCCGACGCTGCTGCTGCGAACGATTGGAGTGCAGCCGCTGCGCCGCGTACCCCGCGTCGCAGAGCGAACGCATGACGCGATCGGTGCGATGCTTGGTGCGGGCGAACACCAGCGCGCGGCTGATGGACGGATCGTCCAACAGAGCGTGCAGCAGATCCTGCTTCTTCATCTGATCGACGTGGATGATGCTTTGCGCGACGCGATCGGCCGTTGCGGCGACGGGCGCGACCGCGACCTGCACCGGATCGGTGAGGAAGCCTTGCGCGAGTTCAGCGATCGGCGGCGGCATCGTCGCGGAGAAGAACAACGTCTGGCGCTCGCGCGGCAGATACGTCGCGATCTTCCGCAGCGGATGGATGAAGCCGAGATCCAGCATGTGATCGGCTTCGTCGAGCACCAGGATTTCAACGGCGCCGAGTTGGCAGCCGCGCTGATTGACGAGATCGAGCAGACGCCCCGGCGTCGCGACGAGTACATCGACGCCGCGCTCCAATGCGCGGAATTGCTTGCCGATCGGCACGCCGCCGAACACGACGGCCGTCGAGAGGCCGATATACTTTCCATAAACGCGGAAACTGTCCGCGATCTGGCTGGCAAGCTCACGCGTCGGCGCGAGCACGAGCGCGCGGCAGGCGCGCGCGCCGGCGTGATGGCGGTTCGCAGCCAGGCGCTGAATGATCGGCAGCGCGAACGCGGCGGTTTTGCCGGTGCCCGTTTGCGCAAGGCCGATCAGATCGCGCCCTTCCAAGACCGGCGGGATCGCTTGCGTCTGAATGGGCGTGGGTTGGGTATAGCCTTCGGCGGCCAGCGCGCGAAGGATCGGCGCGGCCAGGCCGAGCTGTTCAAAGGTGGTCACTGTTAACCTGAAACTTTCATGCGGGCGCGCGAACGGGCGCGCTCTTCAAAGCGCAAAACGCGGGCGACGGCGAAGCAGGGCAAGGCGCTTAAGGGGCGCGGGCCGAACGTCGATAGGCGGCGTCTCACAGGACCGGCGTTCACGCGCTTGGGAGGCGCGAACGGTCGCTGGGGCGGCTTATGCTTCGAAAAACCTTGCCAAGTCAATAAGCCAGACTGCCTACCGCCATGCAGGAATGGAGACGTGATGCGCGCGCTGATGGTCATCCTCTACGTGCCGGACATGGGCGAAGCGCTCGCGTTTTATCGCGACGGGCTCGGACTTGAGGTGATGATGACCTCGCCGGGCTGGTCGCGCTTGAAGTGCGGCGATGCCTCAATCGGCCTGCATCACATCTACAAGGGCGTCGTCGAACGCCCCGTGCCTTTCGCGGGATTGAACTTGGAAGTCGACGTGCTCGAGCCCGCCATCGAACGCGCCGTCGCGCACGGCGCGCAGCTCATTGAACTGCGTGAACCAGATCGCGCTGGGCTTCCGCGCCTCGCGGTGATGCGCGCGCCCGGCGGCAACGGGTTCGAGTTGCGCCAGAGCGTGTGACCGCGCGAATCCGCCTACGGTTCCGCACCATTACGGAGCCGAGACATGACGCGCGCAATGAATACCAAAGTGATGGCGCTCATGTGCGCGGCAGCGCTGTTGACGGGCTGCCAAAGCGCGCCAGCCGCGGGGCCCGTGGCGGCGGCGCGAGACTTCAACGCCGGTCCGATCTGGAATCAGGATGACGCGCAGCTGAAATGCCCGATCGTTGCGGCCGCAGTCGCCGGAACGTGGAACGGCCAGTGGGTCACCACCGAGCAAGGGCGCATGTCCGTGTGCGGCATCGAAGGCCCGCGCGCGATACCGACCGCGCAAGCGGGCGAAGGGCGCGCCTTTCGCGCCGGACCGATCTGGGACAACAACGATGCACAGGCAAAATGCCCCGTTGTCGCCGCTGTTGTCGGCGGCGAATGGAACGGTCATTGGTGGACGACCGCCGCCAGTGAAATGTCGGTCTGCATGATCGAAGGCACGCAGATGCAAGCGCCCTATCGGGTCGGCCCAATGGTCGTGAAATAGCTGCCTAGAACGCTGCCGCGTCCAAAGCCATCAAAGGCGCCGCGCCACTCTTGAGCTTTGCGAGGTGCGCGCCTGTCTCCGGCAGTTTGCGTGCAAAGAAATAGTCCGCCGTCGCAAGCTTGGTTGCGTAGAACGGATCGCTGCCCTTCTTGGCGAGCGCGACCTTCGCCATCAGCGCCCACATGTAGGCGAGCGCGGTGAGCCCGAAGAGATTGAGATAGTCGTGGCTCGCGGCGCCCGCGTTATCTGGGTTCGCCATTGCGTTTTGCATCAGCCACATCGTGCCGTCTTGCAGTTCGGCCTTCGCGCTGCGCACGCCATCGACGTAAGCTTTCAGCGACGCATCGCCCTCGTTGGCGGCGACGAACTCATCGAGCTCTGCCAGGAACGTTTGCAGCGGGCGCCCGCCGTTCTGCATCAGTTTGCGTCCGACGAGATCGAGCGCTTGAACGCCGTTGGCGCCTTCGTAGATCATCGTGATGCGCGCATCGCGCACGAACTGGCTCATGCCCCATTCTTCGATGAAGCCGTGGCCGCCGTAGATTTGCTGGCAGTCGGTCGCGGTCTTGTAGCCATAATCGGTGAGGTAGCTTTTCACGACCGGCGTCATCAGCGCCATGTAGTCGCCCGCCTTCGTGCGCACGGCTTCGTCGGGCGATTGGTGTTGCAGATCGCCGTACAGCGCCGTCCAGAACGCAAACGCGCGCGCGCCTTCGATGAAGCACTTCGCGTCGAGCAGCATGCGCCGCACGTCAGGATGTACGATCAGCGGATCGGCCGGGCCGTCCGGATTCTTCGGGCCTGTGAGCGAGCGGCCTTGCAAGCGATCCTTCGCGTAGGCGAGGCCGTTTTGATACGCGGCTTCCGCTTGCGCGAGGCCTTGCAGCCCAACGCCGAGGCGCGCTTCGTTCATCATCGTGAACATCGCGTTCAAGCCGCGATTGGCTTCGCCGCAGAGATAACCGACGGCTTCATCGTAGTTCAGCACGCAGGTCGCGTTGCCGTGGATGCCCATCTTCTCTTCGATCTTGCCGCA
>CAZXNY010000360.1:0-3155 GCA_964642205.1 uncultured Caulobacteraceae bacterium | reverse complement strand
CACGTACTGCGCGTACCGCAGGATCTCTGGCTGCGTCGCGTATTTCTCGCTCCAGCGCCACTCGTGCAGCAGCTCTTCGGAGAACGTGTAGGAGTACGACGAGCTCGCCATGTCGCAGCGCGCGCCGGGATACCTGTTCCAGTACCAAGTCCCGCCCACATCGGCGGCCTTGTCGAACACCTGAACCGTGAGCCCCAGTTCGTCCCGCAGCTTGTGCAGCATGTACATGCCGCCAAACCCGGCCCCGACGATCACCGCATCGACCTGCGCATGCATTGCCGCGCGCGGCGTTTTCGACGGTTCTACCAAAGCGCTCTCCCGACCTCTGTCGCGGCTCTGACCGGCCGCCGCCCCCTTAAGCGAGGTCCACCAAGACTATACGGCAGCTATTGGTGCGACGGCCAGTACGGTGCACGCCGCGTGACCGGCGTCGCTCCACATGCGGCCCGCCCATGCTAGGTTCCCCAGAGCGCCGGGGGGCGCGTTTGGGGGAAGCCGATGGCGGACGGCGCCTATAAGTTTCGCGCGTTCTTGAGCTACAGTCGCAATGACGAAGCGGCCGTGCAGCGCCTGCACCGGCGACTCGAAGCGTTCGATATTCCGCGCGCGCTTCGCAAAGACAACGTGCGCCGCCTCGGGCGCATCTTCCGCGACAAGGACGAACTCGCCGCCGCCAGCGAACTCGGCGCCGAGCTCACCGAGAAGATCAACGCCGCCGAATGGCTGATCGTGTGCTGCAGCCCCGCGGCGGCGCAATCGCAATGGGTCAACGCCGAAGTCGAATCCTTCATCGCCAAGAACGGCACGGACCGCGTGCTCGCCGCCATCATGGACGGCGAACCGCGCGAAGTTTTTCCCGCCGCGCTGCGCGGGCGCGAACCGCTCGCCGCCGACTTCCGCAAAACCGGCGACGGCGAAGATCTCGGCTTCCTCAAACTCGTCGCCGGCATCATCGGCGTCGATCTCGGCGAATTGCGGGACCGCCAGGCCGCCGCCGAGCGTGCGCGCACGCGCAACCGCGCCATTCTCGCGGGCGTGTTCGCCGTGCTTGCCGTCGTCGCGGGCATCAGCGCGGCGGTCGCCGTCGAGCAATCCAAACGCGCCACCGCGATGGCGACCGAGGCGATCGACATCGGCGCGGGCGTCGTCGGCAAGGCCGACGATCTCTCCCGCCGCTTCGGCGTGCCGGCGAGCGCGGTCGAAGACCTTCTCAACTTTGCCGAAGCGCGCTTTGACCGGCTGTTCGCCGAAGGCGTCAAAACACCCGAACTGCAACGCCAGCGCGCCAAGGTGCTGGTGCAATTTGCCGAACTCTACGGCCGCATCGGCCAGAGCGAGAAACAGCGCGAGAACGCACAGGAAGCGCTCGCGATGTTCGAAAGCTTCCCGCCGGATCAATTGCGCACCCTTGACTATGTCCGCGCGCTCGCCGCGGCCGGGCAGGCCGAACTCGCGCAGGGCCGTGAGAGCGAAGCCGCCAGCTACACAGACCGCGCCATCGACGCCGCCCGCGCGATGATCGCCGATATTCCCGACGCGCGCCTTGGGCGCATCTGGCTCGCCGGCGCGCTGCAGCGTCAGGGCGAAATTCACATGAACGCGGGCCGCGCTGGCGAAGCGCTGCCGCTCTTCACCGAAACGGTCGCGCTGCTCGAGCCGGTGCGCGCCGCAACGCCGAACGACGATGTCTCAAACACCAACTACCTCACCGCGCTCGATTGGCTCGGCGGCGCGCAAGCCGCGACGCGCGACTTCAACGCCGCCGGCGCCACACTGACGCGCGCAGTCGCGGAAGCGCGCACGTGGTCGCAGCGGCGGCCCGACAGCCTGCCCGCGCGCTCGACGCTCGGCTCCTCGCTGATGAAGCTTGGGCAAACGCTCGTCGATCAAGGCAAGCACCGCGAAGCGCGCGCGCCGCTGATGGAAAGCGTCGCCATCGCGCGCACGCTCTCAGCCGCCGATCCGCGCGACGCTGGGCTGCGGCGCGATCTCGCGCTCCGCCTCATGCTCGCCGCGAACGCGCTCATGGAGTCCGGCGAAAACGCAACGCCCCTGATGGTCGAAGCGATCGACATGGGCCGCACGCTGGTGCGTGAAGACCCAACCAACATGCAGGTGAAGGAAACGCTCGCCCGCATGCTCGCCGTGCGCGCCGCGCGTTTCTCCGATGCGCGCCAGGCCGCGCAAGCGCGCCCGCTCTACCGCGAAATCGTTGCGCTCCGCCGCGATCTGCGCGCAAGCGCCCCCGCCAACGCGCCCCAACCCGCGCGCGACCTCGCGTACGCGCTCGAGATGGCCGCCGATCAGAGCGCGCAATTGCAAGACCTGCCCTCGATGCTCGCCGCCTACGGCGAAGCCGCAACGCTCCGCCGCGCAGCGCTCGCCGCCGCACCGCAGAACGCCGACGATCAGCGCGCGCTCGCCGCCGTGCTGCACGCGCTGGGGCTCTCCAAGAAGTTCAACCAGGACACGCCCGGCGCCATCGCCGCGCTCAGCGAAGCAGCGCGCCTCCGGGCCGCACTCGCCCGCGCCAATCCGCGCGATGCAGCGATCGCGTTCGCCGCGGTCGATAGCTACCAGCAAGCCGCCGTCGTTCAGTCCGCCAGCGATGGCAACGCCGCGCGCGCAAGTTTCGACGCCGCACGCACGTTGCTGCGCCGCCTCGTCGCCGATCACCCGAACAATGCCGCCTACGCCGACTCGCTGCGGCGCACCGAAGAGGTCATCGCCTCGATAGACCAATACCAAGAGAGCCAGCGCAACCCGCCCGCGACGCCTCCCGCACAGGAAGCGCCCGCCGAAACGCCCGCGCCGGCGCCGCCGGCACAGTGAGTCAGATGGACATCGTCATCCGCCCCGAAGCGCCGCACGACCACGCCGCGATCTACGACATCACCAAGCGCGCCTTCGCGCCGATGCCGTTCGCATCCGGCGATGAGCAGGACCTCATCAACACGCTGCGCGACATCGGCGCGCTCAGCCTCTCGCTCGTCGCAGTGCAAGGCGAGCGCGTCATCGGCCACCTCGCGCTCTCGCCCGTCACGCACGAAAGCGGCGCGCAAGGCTGGTTTGGCCTTGGCCCCATCGCGGTCGAACCGGGCCTGCAACGCAGCGGCGTCGGCGGGCAGCTCATCGCGCACGCAACCGCATGGCTA
>CAZXNY010000359.1:0-3158 GCA_964642205.1 uncultured Caulobacteraceae bacterium | reverse complement strand
AACGTAGGACATTGGGCGGTCTCCGAGAGGGTTACGTCGCGCCCGGCGCGTCGCCGGGGGCAGAGCCTCTGAGCCACGAGCGGCGATCGGACGCGATCAAGCCAGCTGGCGCGCCTTCTAGCCCGGACGGGGCGGAAAGGGAACGGGAAAGCGCCGCTTTGGGCCGGTTAGTCCTGCGATTTCTTGGGGCTCTGTTCTTGGGACTTTGGCCCCGTGCTAACGGGCGGCATGGCTATCTACGTGGATGCGGACGCCTGCGCGGTGAAGGAGGAGATCTACCGGGTCGCGCTGCGGGTGCAGATCCCGGTGTTCGTGGTGGCGAACAGCTTCCTGCGCGTGCCGCAGAGCCCGCTCTTCCAGGCGGTGGTGGTCGATGCCGGGCCGGACGTGGCGGACGACTGGATCGCCGAGCGGGCGGGGCCGGGCGACGTGGTGGTCACGTCCGACGTGCCGCTGGCGGACCGGGCGCTCAAGGCCGGCGCCGAGGCGCTGGCGCAGACCGGGAGGCCTTGGACGACGGCGTCTATCGGGCAGGCGCTCGCGAGCCGGGCGCTCATGGAGCATTTGCGCTCGTTCGGGGAGGGATCAGGAGGTCCGAAACCATTTTCCGCGCAGGATCGCTCGCGATTCTTGTCGGCGCTCGATGCAGCGCTGGTGCGCGCCCGGAAGAAAACGCCGTCATGATCCGTGTCAATCACGCTATCGCGCTCGACGAGAGCGAACTGGAAGAGCGCTTCATCCGCGCGAGCGGGCCGGGCGGGCAGAACGTCAACAAGGTCTCGACGGCGGTGGAGCTGCGGTTCGACGTGCGCAATTCGCCGTCGTTGCCGGATGACGTGCGTGAACGGTTGGAGCGTTTGGCGGGACGGCGGCTGACGCTCGATGGCGTGCTAGTGCTGAAGGCCGATCGCTTTCGCACGCAAGAGCGCAACCGGCAGGATGCAGTGGATCGCCTCGTCGAGCTGATCGTGGAAGCGGCGTATGTCGCGCCGCCGCGCAAGGCGACCAAGCCGAGCAAGGCCGCAAAGGCCAAGCGCATGGATAGCAAGACCAAGCGGGGAAGTATCAAGTCGTTGCGCGGCCGCGTCAGCGGCGGCGACGACTAAGCGACCGCGGCGTCCGTTTGCTTGCGCGCGGCGCTCATGCGGGGCGCGACGCTGAGGAGGACGATGGCGGCGACGAGGAGTGCTGAGCCGATGAGTTCCGCCGTCGTTGGGTACCGGCCGCCGAAGAAGATCGCGAGAATGTAGGCGGCGCCCACGCCGGCAAGCAGGCTAGCGGCGCGTTCGAGCGGCACGCAGAACGAGTTCTCGCGTTTGTCCAACAGAATGATGATCGAGAAGATCGACACGATGAACAAGAACGCGGCGAGCGCGGCGATCCAGATGAATTGGTTGCTCGACCAAACGCCGACGAAGCCGAATTCGAGTTCGCTGCCTTGCGCGCCAAGGCCGAGCGCGCCGATGGCGGCGAGCACGCCGACCGCGAGCGGCATGGCGATGAGCTTTTCTTCCACGAAATAGCGCTCGATCACGCCGTCATCGCCAGTCTTGCCGATCTTCGTCATGATCGCGAGGCGTCCGAAATAGCCGATCGTGTAGAGAATGACTGTGAGCCACGCGAGCAGCGGCAGATGGAAGCCGCCGCGATCGCCGACGGTGATGACGAGTGCTGCGGCGACGAGCACGAGCGCTGTCCAGCTCCACCAGCGCACCTTGCGGCCGGTGAAGAGATCGACGAGCGGCGCGATGATGAGGATGTCGCCGCGCATCACGAGTTGGATGAAGGGAATCGAGACGCCGACGAACGTGTACGAGAGCGGCACGGTGAAGAGGATGAACGCGGTGCACACGCCCGAGAGCCACATCCAGCCCGTCGGCACGGGGATCGTGAGCGGGCCGATGCGTGCGCTCTTGCTGTGGCGCCACCAGCCAGAGAGCCAGATCCAGAGATAGGTGAACACCGTCGCGATGATCAGCGTCGCGGGCAGAATTTCGAGGCCAGTGAGCGGGCGGCCGAGCCCCGGCAGCGGCACGGTCGCGAGCCAGCGCGTGATCACGATGTAGGGCAGGTACGAGAGAAGATAGAGCGCGGTCGTCAATTCGATCGGCCAGGTGCGCATGTTCAGCATTCTCTCCGCCCCGTTATTCTTCTTTGGACCGCCGGCGCCTCGCCGGCTTGCGTTGCGTTGTGCCGGCGAGGGCGCCGGCGGTCCGATTATCCGATCCAAACATCGTCGCCTTCGACGATGTAGCGCGTGTCGAGATCGACGGCTTGCGTGACCTCGTTCATGTAATCGACGACTTCGGTGAAGCGCGGATCGCCGTTCTTGACGATCTCTGGCTGCGCTTGCCGGTTCACGTAACAGGGTAGGAACCCGATGCGGCCAAAGTGCTTGCCGTCGATTTCCGCTTTCACGATCAGCGTTTTCTTCGCGTCGGGCGGCATGTTGTAGAGGCTGTCGAAATCCGGCTCCCAGCGCGGGGCGAGCACTTTGATTTCCTGAAAGCCCTTGCTCGCCGCGTGCTCGGGCGTCATCCGCAGGTCGATCGCGAAATTGCAGAGCGAGTAGAAGATCGGTTTGCCGCGATAGACCTCGACGGCTTTCAGAATGTGCGCGTGGTGGCCAAGGATGAGGTCGCAGCCCGCATCGATCGCGGCGTGGGCGACTTCGCGCTGGTAGGCGGCGAGCACGGCGGGCACGAAGTGGATGCCCCAGTGCAGCGAGACGACGACAAGATCGGCGCGCTTCTTGGCGGCTTCGATATCGGCGATCAGCGCGGCGAGATCTTCACGGTGCGCGTAGGTGTGGATGCGCGCGGGCGTGCCTGGCTGATCGAGTTCGATCTGTTCGTAGATCGTGTGCGCGCGCATCGGCGCGCAGCCGGGGCGGTTTTTCTCGGCCCAATAATTCATCGGCAGGATGGAGGAATAGGCGAGGAACGCGATGGTCGCATCACCCGCTTTCTGGAACACGGGCGAGCGGGCGGCGGCGATGTTCTTGCCGGCGCCGACGACGGCGAGGTTTGAGGCTTCTAGCTTCTCGATCGTGTCGAAGAACCCGTCATTGCCCCAGTCCATGCAGTGATTTCCGGCCCAGGAGACGATGGTGAAACCTGCGTCCTTCATCGCTTGCGCGGACTTGATGTTGGAGCGGT
>CAZXNY010000358.1:2064-3167 GCA_964642205.1 uncultured Caulobacteraceae bacterium | reverse complement strand
GCGATCGCCCGGTACCGCGGCGCGCGGACAGCAAGAACGGATCGCCGCCGGTGAGGATCACTTCCCAAAGCTCGGGGTGCGTTTCGATATATTGAAGCGCGCGCTCCAGAGCCTCGGGCGCAAGCATCGCGGCTTCGCCGGGCCCCACCGACTCGCGCCGGAAACAGAACCGGCAATAGACCGCGCACACCGAAAGCGGCTTCAGGAGTGCTCGGTCTTCGTAGCGATGCACGATGCCCTCGACCGGGCTGTGCGCGTCATCGCCAATCGGATCGGCCAGCTCATCGTCGCGCACGTCGAGTTCGGCGACATCCGGAACGAACTGCGCGGCGATGGGATCGTTCGGGTCCGAGGGATCGATCAACGCATCCATTGCCGGCGTGATCGCGACCGCGTAGCGCGCGGCCACCTCCCGCAACGGATCGAAACGATTACCGTCCGCCATCGCGCTAGACTCCGAACGCCGGCGCGTATCGCACGATTCCGCCGTCCCGGAGAATCCCCGGCTGGAGCTCCAGCGCCATGAAGGACGGCCCCGAGAACGGCGCCGAAAGCGGCGCGGCCGCCTCCGCCGTGAACCCAAAGCGCGGGTAATAGCTCGGATGCCCGAGTACGACGATCGCGGGCACGCCCACCGCGCGGCACGCGTCGATCCCCGCGCGCATGAGCGCGCCGCCGATCCCGCTCTTCTGCGCGCCCGGCTTCACCGCCAGCGGCGCGAGCGCGGCGGCGTTGAGTTGATCGTGCGCCCGCACGATCGCGAGCGGGCTAAAGAAGATGTGCCCCACGATCTCGCCCGCATCATCCTCCGCGACGAGTTCAACGAGCGCATCGCCATCGTCGCGCAGTTGATCGACGAGATTCGCCTCGTCCTCTTGTTCGAACGCAGCCGTGACGATCGCGTGGATCGCCTCGTGGTCAGCGTAATCTGCGGGGCGAATGTTCATGCAGGCGCGCTCCACAGCACGTCGTCGATCCGCCGTGCGCCCGTAAGCAGCATCACCAGCCGGTCAACACCGAGCGCGCAGCCGCTCGCCGGCGGCATGTGCGCGAGCGCCTCGAGAAACGCTTCGGGCGTTGGCCAGCGTTCGCCATAGCGCTTT
>CAZXNY010000358.1:0-1964 GCA_964642205.1 uncultured Caulobacteraceae bacterium | reverse complement strand
GCCTGGCTGAACCGGTCGCTCCACGTATCGCCGTCACGCCCGAACGCCGCGAACGCATCCGCCGCGGAGAGATCAACGTCGGCTCGTGCGGCAAAAGCGTCTGCGACCGTCACCTTCTCCGGCGCCGCAAACGCATCCGCCGCCGCGTCCCGCCAACGCAGCGTATCGGCGCCAATCGCGCGCGCTGCGCACGCCACGAGCGCCGCGCAATCGGCCATCACGTCCCCATACGGCGCGCCAGCGCGATACCATTCGAGCAGCGTGAATTCCGGCGTGTGCAGAACGCCGCGGTCCCCCGCGCGATACGCTGCGCCAAGCCGGAAAATCTTCGTCTCGCCCGCCGCGAGCAGCTGCTTCATTGCGAACTCTGGCGAGGTGTGGAGATAGCCGCCATCGACCGCGAAAGCGTGCAGATGCGTCTCCGCGCCGGGCGAGGGCGCGATCGCGCCGACATCGGTCTCGACGAACCCCTGATCTGCGAACCAGCCACGGATCGCGGCCAGAATCTTTGCGCGCGCCTGGAGAAACGGGCGCTTATCGGCATGCGCCGCAGCGCCCGGCCAGGCGGAATGCCCTGTCATAGTCCAGCCGAGCGCTTGGCCCGGCGGGCGGCGCAGGCTATGACCCGGCGCGAATTTGAGGGGTTTGGGCGGCTCGGCCGCCCGTCGAGAGGTTTCATAGTGGTCAGGGTCATCGCAAGCGAAGTGCGCAAGGGCAATGTTCTGGAGCACGAAGACGGCAAACTCTACGTCGTTCTCTCGGCGGAGAACTTCCGCCCCGGCAAAGGCACGCCGACGACGACCGTCGTCATGCGCCGGATCACGGATAGCGTGAAAACCACCGTCACCGTGAAAACGACGGACAGCATGGAGAAGGCGTTCGTCGAGGAAGTGAAGCACTCGTACCTCTACGAGGACGAGAGCGGCTACATCTTCATGAACCCGGACAATTACGAGCAGATCACCGTCACCAAGGACATGGTGGGCGATAGCGCGCTCTATCTTGAGCCGGAGATGGAAATCTATCTCACGATGTTTGATGGCCAAGCGCTGTCGCTGGAGCTCCCGAACCGCGTCACGCTTGAGATTGTCGAGACCGAGCCGGTGGTGAAGGGGCAGACGGCGTCGTCGTCCTACAAGCCTGCGAAGCTCTCGAATGGCGTGCGCACGATGGTGCCGCCGCATATCGGCACGGGCACCCGCATCGTCGTCAACACGGAAGACGGCTCCTACGTCGAGCGCGCGAAGGACTAACCCGCGCGCCGCCTGCGCCGCCACCAGCGAAGAATGAGCGGCAGCGTGGCGAGGAAGGCGAGCCCGATCACGGGCGCCAGAATTTGCGGCGTAAGTAGCAAGCGCTGCATCGCCGCAACCGGATCGGCTTCGCCGCCCGCTTCCATTGTCGTGCGCAGGCCAACGCCCACAAGCGTGCACACGATCGAAACGGGCACGAGCCCGAGCGCGGTCGCGAGCACAAAATCGCGCGCGCGCACATCGAGCAGGCCAGAGGCAAGGTTCACGATAAAGAGCGGCGCGACGGGCGTGAGGCGCAGCATCAGAATGTAGCTGAACGCGTTCCGGCGTAGTCCATCTTCCAACTGTGCGAGCCGACCGTGCGCATGCCGCCGCAGCACATCGCCCAGCGCGGTGCGGCAAGCGAGGTAGAACAGCGTCGATCCCAACGTCGCGGCGAACACGATGACCGGCGTGCCGAGCGCAACGCCGAACAGATAGCCCCCCGTCACGGAAAGCACGAATGCCGCCGGCAGCGAGAGCGCGATCGCGAGCGTGTAGATCGCCGCGTAGATCGCGATTGCCTGAAGCGGATGCGCTCCAACGAACGCATCGATCTCCGCGCGCTGTGTCTGCAGCGTGTCGAGCGACAGATGGCGGTACGCGCCAGAGGCGAAAAACGCCACCAGCCCGGCGCCGATCAGCAGCAGCGGCAGCGCGCGAAGAAACCGT
>CAZXNY010000357.1:0-3179 GCA_964642205.1 uncultured Caulobacteraceae bacterium | reverse complement strand
CTTTGCGGGGCTTGGCGTGGGCGCGGCGATGGCGGGCCTGAAGCCCATCGTCGAGTTCATGACGTTCAACTTCGCGATGCAGGCGATCGATCAGATCATCAATTCCGCAGCCAAAACGCTCTACATGTCGGGCGGGCAACTGAAGTCGTCGATAGTGTTTCGCGGGCCGAACGGCGCTGCGGCGCGTGTCGCTGCGCAGCACAGCCAGGATTATTCGTCGTGGTACGGGCATGTGCCCGGCCTGATTGTGATCGCGCCCTATGACGCGGCGGACGCGAAGGGGCTCCTCAAAGCCGCAATCCGCTCGCCGAACCCGGTCGTCTTTCTCGAACATGAGATGCTCTACGGGCAGGAATTCGATGTTCCCGAGGGCGATTGGGTCGCGCCGATCGGTAAAGCGAAAATCAAGCGCGCGGGAACCGATGTCACGATCAGCGCGCATTCGCGGATGGTGGGCGTGTCGCTCAAAGCCGCCGAAGAGCTCGCGAAAGAAGGCATCGAAGCGGAAGTCATTGATTTGCGGACTATCCGCCCGCTCGATCATGCCACTGTTGTGGAGAGCGTGAAGAAAACCAACCGGCTCGTCACCGTGGAGGAAGGGTGGGGACCGATGGGCGTTGGCGCAGAAATCTGCGCACGCGTCGTTTCAGAAGCATTCGATTGGCTCGATGCGCCCCCGACTCGCGTACATCAGGTCGACGCGCCGCTCGCCTACGCCGCCAATTTGGAAGCGTTGGCCCTGCCTGGCGTCGCTGATGTCGTGAAGGCCGCGAAAGCGGTCTGTTACCGGGAGGGTTAGAATGGCCGAGAAGAGAACGATCCTGAGCATCCATTCGGGCGAAGGCTTCTGGATCGCGTTGGAAGAAGGCGGCCTGAAGTTCGAGCCGGTGGTCTCGTTCGCGCTGGTGCGCTCAGAAGGCGGCGAAGACGGCACGTACGAGGAAGTCATTCCGCTCGCGGCGGACGATATCGCCTCGGGCAATTACGAGCCGGACCTGCTCGAAATGGCGGGCCTCGTTCACACGAGCGACTTCGCGGACGTGGGCGTGACGCTGAAGCCGGGGCGCAAGCCCCGCAAAAGCACGTAATGCGATGAGCGGCGGCCCGACGCTACGCGGCGCGCTCGATGCGCCGTACGGGCCGCCGCAGCGCGTTTGCGCGGTGCGCGCATGAGGACGCGCGTGTTCACTGGCGGCTGCCATTGCGGCGCTGTTCGTTTCGAGGCCGATTTTGAGCCGGGCATGGAGGCGCATGCCTGCAATTGCTCAATGTGTGCGAAGCTGGGCTTCGTGCATGTCATTGCGCCGGAGAGTGCATTCCGCCTCACGCACGGCGCCGATCAGCTGACGCTCTACACGTTCAACACGGGTGTGGCGCAGCATCTCTTCTGCAAGACTTGCGGCGTGAAGGCGTTTTATCGCCCGCGCTCCAATCCGGACGGCTGGTCCGTCAATTTGCGCGCGCTCGATGACGCGGACGCACTGGGCGCAGTGATCGTTCCGTTCGATGGCGCGGATTGGGAGGCGCATGGCGCTTCGCTCGCGCACCTTTCACAGGATGGGGGCGGGCGATGAGCGAGGCGGAAGTCGTCGAGCAATTGGTTCAGTTCACGAATTTGCTGCTGGCGGGCGTCTCCGTGTTCTTCACGGTGATCTCGGCCTATGTCGCGGCGCTGAACTACTTCATCGGCAGCGCCAATTTCATGGCGCGCCTCTTGTCCTTCATCTTCGTGAGCTTCGTGTTGGCGATGCTGGGCTCGATCATGCTCGGCGCGCAGCTGATGCATGACGGGCTGATCGCGCGGCTCGACGAAATTCGCGAAGAGACCGGACTCTCGGCGGCGGGGCGTGCGGCGCTCGCAAACGCCCAAGTCGCCGACGCGGGCGGTTTCACGGTCGATGCGCTGGTGCGTTACGGCGTTTGGGGCGCGATGGGGCTCGTCATCGTCGTGTTCGCGTATCTGACGTTCGTGCACCGCTGGAAGGCGGATGTGATCCCCGTGCAGATCACGACCGAGAAAGCTTGAAGAGATGTCGATCGAAATCCTGATGCCTGCGCTGTCGCCGACGATGGAGGAGGGCTCGCTCACCAAGTGGCACGTGAAGGCGGGCGACAAGGTTGAGCCTGGGCAGGTGATCGCGGAGATCGAAACGGACAAGGCCACGATGGAAGTGGAAGCCGTCGATGAAGGCGTGGTCTCGAAGTTGCTCGTGCAGGAAGGCACGGAGGGCGTGAAGGTGAACACGCCGATCGCTGTGCTGGATGACGGCAGCGGCGCAAGCGCGGCGCCGGCGAAGGCGCCCGCCGAGGAAAAGCCGAAGGCGGAAGCACGCAGTGAACCGGAGGCGAAGGTGGCGCCGAAGCAAGCTACACAGCCACAAGCTGTGACGCGGGACGATGGCGACCGGGTGCTGGCCTCGCCGTTGGCGCGGCGGATGGCGGCGCAGCAGGGGATCGATCTCTCGGCGCTCTCGGGCAGCGGGCCGCATGGGCGGATTGTAAAGAGCGACGTTGAAGGCGCGGAGAAACGCGCGCCGATTTCGAACGGCAAGGCGCTGACGGTCGCAAAAGCGCCGCCGCCGAGCGCGGCCGAGCAGCCGAAGCACCTGACGCTCGCGCAGATGGGCATTCCGGACGGCTCGTATCAGCTCGTGCCGCTCGACATGATGCGCAAGACCATCGCGCGGCGGATGACCGAAAGCTTCCGCGACGTGCCGCATTTCCCGCTCGAGATCGAACTCAAGATCGACAAGCTCCTGAAGGCGCGCAGCGACATCAATGCGCGCTTTGCCGATCAGGGCGTGAAGATCTCCGTCAACGACATGATCATCAAGGCGGCGGCGCTCGCGCTCATCCGCGTGCCCGAGGCGAATGCGAGCTACACGCCCGAAGGCATCGCGCTGCACAACCATGCCGACATCGCTGTCGCCGTCGCGATCCCGGGCGGGCTCATCACGCCGATCGTGCGCACCGCTGAACACAAGGGCCTCGCGACCATCTCCGCCGAGATGGCCGACCTCGCCGAGCGCGCGCGCGCGAAGAAGCTACGGCCCGAAGAGTTCCAGGGCGGCACATTCTCGATCTCCAACATGGGCATGATGGGGATCAAGAGCTTCGCCTCTATCATCAACCAGCCGCACGGCGCGATCATGAGCGTCGGCGCGGCCGAGAAGCGCCCC
>CAZXNY010000356.1:0-3183 GCA_964642205.1 uncultured Caulobacteraceae bacterium | reverse complement strand
GCGTCGATCGGGTTCGGCGCGACGGGCGTCAGTTTGGCGCCCGCTGCATCGGCCGCGCTCTTCAGCCGGTCGAGGCTGTCGGGGCTCACGAGCTTGGGGTCGTAGCCGATGGTAGCGCCCGCGCCGCGCTCGCGGATGTAGGCGGCGGGCCCGCCCTCGATCAGATCGCGATACGAGAACAGCTTGCCATCCACCTGCGCGCGGACTTGGAGCGTGTAGCGCCCGTCCACGAAGATCGCGGCTTCTTCCTTGAGCACGATCGCCGCGCCCGCCGAGCCGGTGAAGCCGGTGAGCCAAGCCAGCCGGTCATAGGCGGCCGGCACATATTCGTTCTGCCATTCGTCCTCGTGCGGGACGATCATCCCATCGAGGCCCATGCGCGTCAGCGCTTTTCGCAGCAGCGGCAAATGCTTGCGGCCAAGATCGGGGCCGCCGGGATCGGAATAGGTCTGGAACAAGGCCCTGGTTCTCCGGCTTCGCGTGGCGCGGGAAAGCGCAGCGCCGCGCTCCCCGGTTCAGATCAGGTTCAGTGCGGCCAATCTAGATGGTCCTCATCGTGCAATCGAGTATGCGTTCTTGGTCGTTTCAATGCTCCGCCGTGTTGCCCTCGCCGCGCTAGCCGCGCTCGCCCTGACCGCCGCGCCGGCTTCCGCGCAGGTGCCTGGGCCGTACGCCGCGCAGCTTGCCCAGCAACTCGCGCGCGGGGAAACCGCGCTCCGCGACCAGGGTTTTTCGCGCGTCGCCGGCCCATTCGCGGGCGGGCTCCCAAGCCGGGGTGAACGGCGCGTGCCGATCACGCTCCGGGCCGGGCAGGAGTACCGCATCTTCGGCGTGTGCGACGCCGACTGCACGGACCTCGATCTGCGGCTGCTCGAAGGCGGCGGCGCGACGCCGATCTCCGAGGACCTCGCGGCGAACGATGTGCCGTTGCTCGCCGTCCGCCCGCGCGCGACGGGCCAATATATCATTCAAGTGCTGATGCCCGGCTGCGCCAACGCGCCGTGCTATTTCGCGGTCAACGTCTACGCGCGCTAGCGCGGGCGTGTGAAATGCAGCGTCGCCCACGCTTCGCGGCGGAGGCGCCGTTTCAGGATCATGCCGCGATTTTCGTAGGCGGCGCGCACGAGCGGTTCCTGGGTGCGAAGCAAGCCTGAGAGGATAAGGTCGCCGCCGGGCGCTGTCGCGCGCGTCAGCAACGGCGCAAGGCGGATCAGCGGGCGCATCAGGATGTTCGCGAACACCAGGTCGAAGCGCTCGCGCGCGATGTAGCGCGCGCCATCGCCCGCGATCACTTTCACGCGGTGCTGCACGTGGTTCTCGCGCGTGTTGATCTTGGCGATTGCCGCCGCGCGCTTGTCGATCTCGATCGCGAGCGCGTCCGCGCCCTCCATCGCGGTCGCAATCGCCAGCACGCCCGAGCCGGCGCCGACATCGAGCACGCGCTGCGGCCGCTTGCGCGCGCGGATCGCATCGAACGCGAACAGGCAGCCCTTAGTTGTGCCGTGATGGCCGGTGCCGAACGCTTCGCTCGCTTCGATCAGAATGCGCCGCTTGCCGCCGCTGAAGCGCCCCAGCACGTGCGCGCCGCCGACCACGAAGCGGCCCGCCAGCACCGGCGGCAGGCCATCGAGCGACATGCCGATCCAATCGGCGTCCTCATCGACTTGCTCTGTGACGACGTGAAGCTCGGGCGCCGCCGCGCCGATGATCGCGATCGCGCTCTCTACGTCCTGCTCAGTCGGCGCATAAACTTCGAGCCGGAAGCGTGAAGGCTCCAACTCAAACCACGACACAGCGTCGGCAGGCGAGGGGTCGTGGCGGTCGAACTCGTCCGCCGCCGCTTTGACGAGCGGCAGCGGGCCGACCGAGGTCAGAAGAAACATGGCGCGGTTGCTAGCAGCGCCCGCCGCCGCCGCCTAGCGCCGTCGCGTCACCGGAGCGGCTCGGGAAAGCGCGGCAGTGCGTCGAAGTCCGCCGGCACATGCTCGATCACGACGCGCGCGCCCGTCTCGCGCGCCAGCGCCTCGAACTTGTCCATCGAGGCGAGCGTCTGGGCGCGATCCACGTTGAAGCGCGGCACGCGGCGCGCCGTGCGGCTTTCCGCGATGTGCCAAAGATCGCCTGTCAGCAGAACGGGGCCGGCTTCAGGCAGGTTGACGCGCAGGATCGTGTGGCCGGGCGTATGGCCCGGCGTTTGGATGATCGTCACGCTGCCGTCGCCGAATACGTCGTGGTCGCCGTCGCCTTCGATCAGCACGGTGTCTGCGTTCTCGAGCGCGGAATACGCCGCGAATGCTTGCGCATCGGCGCGCGCTTCGGGGCGGAACATGTAGGCGCGTTCGTCGGCGTCGACGATGAAGGTCGATTGCGCAAACAGGCCCGCATTGCCGGCGTGATCGAAATGGCTGTGCGACACGGAGACAAACTCGATGTCCGCCGGCGTGAGCTGCAATTGCGCCAGCTGATCGGTGAGCTTGCGCGCCACGGTGACTTGGAACGGCCCGTCTGTGACGCCATCGGGCGCATCCGCGATGGCTTCTGGCACGCCTGTATCGAAGATGAGATCGCCTTCCGGGTGGCGCACCAGGAAGCAGGGGACGACCATGTCCTTGGCCTGGCGATCGTAGGAGCCATCGTCGGCGAACATGCCCGCGTCAGTCGTGCGGATGCGGCCACAATCCATCGCATAGAGCTGAATGGCGGGCGCGGCAGGCGGTGTTGCAACGCCGGTCGTCGTTTGCCCGCAACTCGCCGCTGCAGCGGCAAACGCCAAGGAAAGTAGGGCGTGACGGACTTTCATTGTGCGCTCCCCGCAAAACTGTCTGAGACCCGCACTAGTCAGCGCATCGCCTTGCGTCAACGCGGGCGGTTTTGAACACAAGCCCGTTATGTGGGGCCGTGATTGGCCCGCATAACAGGTTCGTGAGTCGCCGTTCAGGTAGGATTCATCGCCAAAAACGCCCTCTCGCCCGCGAGCCAAACACAGCACGGGAGCTGAAAAATGCAGAGCATTCACAAATGGGTCGCGGCGGGCGCGGCCGCGTTGTTGGGCGTGGCGGGCGTCGCCGTCGCACGCGAAAGCGCCGAGCCGATGGGACGGATCATTGCGCATCCGCAGCGTGGCGATGACGACGGCTCACGCCAATTCGCCGGCAATTCGAGTTCGAATTCCTCCAGCAACTC
>CAZXNY010000355.1:0-3189 GCA_964642205.1 uncultured Caulobacteraceae bacterium | reverse complement strand
CTAATCCGGCGCCGTCATGCGCACCCACGGCCCGTTTCCGTCATCGCCCGCTTCGGTGATCGTGAAGCCGTGACGCGTGTAGAAGTTCCGCGCGCGCACGTTTTCGGTTTGCGTCTTCAGACTGATCGGCCCGCTGACGCGGTCACGCACCGCAGAGAGCAGGAGCGAGCCGACGCCTTTGCGATGATTGCGCGGCTCGACGTAGAGGTGATGCAGGAAATGCTCGGGCGTGTAGATCGCCGCAAAGCCGACGACGCGGCCGCGCCGCTCGGCGACGAGCACCGTCTCGCCCTCGGTTTCGTTCAGAAAAATCCGCACATCGACTTTGCGGCGCTGGCGCGGGAACGCGCGTTTCCAGCCGTCGCGTAAGATCTTGGCGCAGGCCGGCGCGTCTTCGAGGCGCGCTTCACGAACGGAAACGCCGTTCATCACCGTTTTTGCTGCGCGCGCTTGGCGCGCATCTTCTCGAACCGCTCGGCGCGTTTGGCGGCTTGCTTCTCCGCTTGCTTGGCGGCCTTCGCGGCCGTCTTGCCCGAGGCTTTCGCCGCGATCTCTTTCAGCTTCTGCGTCTGCAGGCGCGAGACCGCGTCTTCGCGGCCACCTTTGGCGAGATCGCGAAACGCCGAGCCATATTTGTCGAGCCGCTGGCCGACTTCGTCGAGAAATTCGCCTTCCCAGGGAGAGAGCGGATCGGGCGCGGTTTCAGCGGCGCGCTTCAGGCGCTCCACAATGCGCTTGGCCTTGCGCGTGCTGCGGGGATCGACCTCTCGCGCCACTCGCCCTCATTAGCCCGGCCTCAGATTTCTCCCAGAGCGAGGAGGTAGAGGTCCATGATCTGCTCCTGCTCTGCGCGCTCCTGAGCGCTTTGCTTACGCAGGCGCACAACCTTACGCAGCACCTTGGTATCGTAGCCGGTTGCTTTGGCTTCGCCATAGACATCCTTGATGTCGGCTGCGATCTGCGCCTTTTCCTCTTCGAGCCGCTCAATGCGCGCCACGATCTGCTTCAGCTTTTCCTTGGCGGACTGGGTAAGCGCCTGGGGCGCCGCGGAGACGGCTTCGGAAGCGCCAAAATCGGCCGGCATGGTCATCTCGCTGTCGAATCGGAAGGGACTTTGAGTCTAGCTTCCGGCGGCAGCGTCAGCCATCGCCGCAGCGCGCCGGACTGCGGCCGCGATCAAGTCCGGGCGGCGAACCTGGGGATGACGCGGCAATTTCGGGTCCGCCATCAACTCGACGTTGGGGAGCGCGGCCAGGAGCGCACGCGCGTCGCCCGCCGAGCGCGCCACCACAACGACTGGCGGAAACAGCGTGTCGACTTGGCGGGGCGGCAGCGCTTCCGGTGCGATCAGCACCACGGCGCGCGCATCGCCACGTGCGGCGGCGCGGAGCGCGCGGCCTGCAGCGCCACGGTGCGCGAGCAGAATGGCCTTCTCATCGCGGTGCGGATGCGTGTCGAGCCGGAAACGGCCATCGAGCTCGCGCGCTACGCGCCGCACGAGATCGTGCGCGCGCGCGGGCCACATCACCCGCACCAGCGCGCCTTTGCCGGCGCGCGCTGGGCGCGGGCGATCGAGCGCATGCATGAGGATCGCGAGCGCAAGCGAGGCAAGCACCGCCGCGGTCACCATCATGCCGGAGAGGGGCTGCTCAAGCATCAAGACGTGCGGCCTTAAGCGCGGCGCGCGGGCATGTCGAATGTCAGTTCATTAAGGCGGCGCGTAAACTTACGCGTCTTGGCCTTCGACGCGCGTTTCGAGCCGTGCGGTGCCGCGTTTGGCGAGCTCGTAGTTCGGGTGCACGGCTATCGCAGCGCGGAACGCGGCAAGGGCCGCGCTATCTTGCCCGAGCTCTTCGTAGATCAGGCCAAGCCCAGTGAGCGCGCCAAAGTGCCGTGGCTCGCGGCGCAGCGTTTCCTGGATCGCTTCGATCGCGCCGGAGAAATCGTGCGAGTCGTACGCAAGGTTCGCACGCCTGTTCCAAGGCTCGGCGTAGTCGGGCGCAAGCTCGGTGGCTTGGCGCAAGAAGTCCGTCGCCAGCGCTGCGTCGCCCGCGCTTTCGGCGGCGGCGGCGCGCTCGAGAAGGATATCCACCGTCGGCGAGCCGCTATCGGCCCAGCGCGCCCATATTTGCTGTTCGATGACTTGCGCGGCCGCTGCGTCCGGCGCTTCGGCGAGCTGCGTGAAGAGCCGGTCGAGCTGCGGATCGGCCCGCGTGGGGCTTGCGCCCTGCGAACACGCCGCGAGCACGAGAAGAGCGAGAGCGGCGAAATAGGCGCGCACGGCGTGACTCAGTTTCAACTGAAGCAGGCTAGCGCAAAAGCCCGTGTTCCGCGAGGGCCGCGCGCAGACTTTCAGGGCTTGTGAAGCAATGTCCATGAAGGCCGACGGCTTCCGCCCCGGCGATGTTTTTGGCGCTGTCGTCGATGAAGAGAACCTCGTTCGCCGCGCGCCCCATCTGCGCGAGCGTGTGCTCGTAGATGCGCGCTTCCGGCTTCCTCATCTTGAGCGGACCGGAGACGATCACGTCGCGAAACAAATGGCGGCGCGTGAACGGCGCAAAGCACGCGTCCTGCTGGTCGGCCGGCATGTTGGTGAGCATCGCGAGTTGCACGCCCGTGGCGGCCAACTCATCGAGGATCGCGATCGAGCCTTCGATCTCGCCGGAGATCATTTCGCCGTAGCGGGCGCCCCAAGCGTGGATGAGGTCCGCGTGGTCGGGGAAGAGGGCGGCGCGGGCGGGCAGCGTGTCGGCCATGAGCGCGCCGCCGTCGTGCGCGTCGTTCCAGTCGAGCGGGCAGACGTCGGTGAGAAAGTGGCGGCGCGCGGCCTCATCCGGGATGAGCCGGCGGTAGAGGTTCTCGGGATTCCAGCGGACGAAGACGTTGCCGTAGTCGAACAGTACGGCCCGGATGGCCAAGCGGCTTAGCCTTGCTTGGCCTTAAAGCGCGGATCGACCTTGTTGATCACATAGACGCGGCCCTTGCGGCGCACGACGCGGCAGGCGCGGTGGCGGGCCTTCAGGGCTTTCAGCGAGCTTTTGACTTTCATGGCCGGACCTAGAAACGACTTAGCCGGCCTTCGGCCGGGAAAATTGGAAGCGCGGGGATATAGGCGCGGCGGGCGGAAGTCAATTTCACCAGCCGGCCGTTTCGCAATCCCCCTCACCCTTGCCCTCTCCCCCTCATGGG
>CAZXNY010000354.1:0-3191 GCA_964642205.1 uncultured Caulobacteraceae bacterium | reverse complement strand
GGCCGGCGCGGCCGCGCAGAATTCGTCCGAGTCCGGCAAATCCTGGCTGGCGCGACGGTCCATGACCGAACGCGGCCTGCTGATCGCGGGCGCGCTCGCGCTTGTCGCGCTTGTGGTTGGCGCCGGGAATTGGTGGACGCACGGGCGCTTCGTGCAGACCACGGACAATGCTTACGTCCGCGCCGATATCTCGGTGATCTCCGCGCGCGTCGGCGGCTACGTCCACAGCGTCGATGTGGCGGACAATCAAGTCGTCGCGGCGGGCGATCCGCTGCTGCATCTGGAAGCGGCCGACTACGAAGCCGCTGTCGCGCAGGCGCGCGCCAATCTTTCGCGCGCGGAAGCGGAATACGCCTCGATCGGGGCCCAGCGCGCGCTCGCGTCGTCCGATGTGGCGCGCTACCGGCCGCTGGCGCGGCGTGGAATTTTGTCGCCTGCCGGCATGCAGGAAATCGAAGCGCGCGCCGCGCAGATGGGCGGCACGGCCGCGGCCTCGCGCGCGGCGATCGAAGCGAGTCGCGCCGCGCTCGCGACCGCGGAACTCAATCTCGAGCGCACCATCGTGCGCGCGCCGATCGGCGGCGTCGTGGGCGACCGCGCGGTGCGGGTGGGGCAACAGGTGCAGCCCGGCGCGCCGCTGATGGCCGTGGTGCCGATGCAATCGCTTTACGTTGTTGCGAACTTCAAAGAGACGCAGCTTGAGCACATCCGCCCCGGCCAGCGCGTGACGATCCGGCCGGACGTGGCGCATGGGCGGATGTCGCTGACGGGCGTGGTGGATTCGCTCGCGCCCGCTTCTGGCTCCGAGTTTTCGATCATCCCGATGGATACGGCGACGGGCAATTTCACCAAGATCGTGCAGCGCGTGCCGGTGCGCGTGCGGCTCGATGACGAGAGCGCGCGCGAAGCCGCGGGCGTGTTGCGGCCCGGTTTGTCTGCAACCGTTTCGGTGGACACGCGGGAATGAGCCTTACGCTCCCCGGACGATGCGCAGCATCGATCCGGGGCCTAGGGCCGAGCGCACGCCGTTTGCCCTGGGTCCCGGCTCCTCGCTTCGCGTCGGCCGGGAAGCGTTCTGAACGCTATCGAGTTGCGTCGTGACGACAGCATCACCCGCTGCGATGCCGGGCGCTTTGGCGCCGGACGAGAAAGTGCCGATCGAGATTTGGATCGGCTTCATCGCCATGATGTTCGGAAACTTCATGGCGCTTCTCGACGTCCAGATCGTCGCGAGTGCGATCGGGCAAATTCAAGCGGGCGTCGGCGCGAGCCGCGATGAAATTTCCTGGGTGCAGACAGGCTATCTGATCGCGGAAGTGATCGGCATTCCGCTTTCGGGCTTTCTGGCGCGCGCACTGGGCACGCGGCTCTTGTTCACGGTTGCGTCGCTTTCGTTCGGCGCGGCGAGCCTTGCGTGCGCGCTCGCATGGGACATTGAATCGCTCATCGTGTTCCGGTGCATCCAGGGTTTCGTCGGCGCGGCGATGGTGCCGACGACGATGGCGACGCTCTACGTGGTGTTTCCGCAATCGGCGCAGCCAATGGCGGGCGCCATGGTGGGCCTTGTTTCGACGCTTGCGCCATCGATTGGGCCCTCGCTTGGCGGCTACATCGCCGAGAACGTCGGTTGGCGCTGGCTTTTCCTCATCAACATCGTGCCGTCGATCCTGATCGCGGTTCTGGTGTGGCGCTACATGAAGATCGGCAAGTTCGATCTGGCGTTCTTGAAGAAGATCGATTTTATCGGGCTGATCGGGCTCGCGGTGTTCTTGGGCTCGCTTGAGTACGTGCTGGAAGAGGGCACGGGCGAAGGGTGGTTCGGCTCGATCGAAATCTGGCAGTGGACGATCATCTCCGCGGCCGGCGCGTTCATTTTCTTTTGGCGCGCGCTGACGCGCGAGGCGCCCATCGTGGACCTGCGGCCCTTCACGGTGCCGACATTCGCGATCGGGGCGGCGCTCGGATTCACCGTCGGGCTCGCGATCTTCGGGCCGATTTTTCTGCAGCCGCTGTTTCTGGGTGAAATTCGCGGCATGAACGCCGAGCAGATTGGGCACACGATGTGGGCCCAGGGCGTGACGATGATGATCGCCGCGCCCATCGTCGGGCGCTACTCGCGGATGCTGCCGGATTTGCGGCCGTTCGGGTTCGCGGGGTTCATCATCATCGCGATCTCATGCTTCATGCAGTCCAACATGACGGCGCAGACCGGGTTCTATGAATTCGTGATTCCGCAGATTTTGCGCGGCATCGGCATGATGATGACGTTCATGTCGATCATGCAGCCGGCGATGCAATCGTTGCCGCCGCATCTGATGCAATCGGGGACGGGGCTGTTCAATCTGTGCCGAAATCTGGGCGGCGCGCTGGGGCTTGCTGTGCTCTCAAGCGTGCAAGCAAAAATGTACTTCCAGCATCGCAGCGAGCTTTATGCGAATGCAACGACGGGCGACTATCACGCCTACACGATGATCGAACGCCAGCGCGCGTGGCTGGAATCGACCGGCGCGCAGGATCCAGACCGGCAAGCAGTGATGAATTATGCGCGCATCTTGGATCGCGAAGCGCTGGTGATGGCGTTCAACGACCAGTTTTTCTACATGGGCTTCATTCTGCTGATCGGCGCGGGCTTTATGTGGTTCATGCGCCGCGCGCCCGCTGCACCGACGCCGGAAGCCGCGCGCGCGATGCAGGAAGCGCACTAGAAATTGGGCAGTCGGTCAGTAGGCAGTAGGGCAGTGGCGCACGCTGCACGCGCATATTGCCTACCGCCTTACTGCCTACTGCCCTTGGCTCAGCGCTTTGTCGATTGCGCTCAGCATCGCCGGTGAGAGCGGGGCTTCTTTGCTGCCGAAGCTTTCGACGAGCGCGCCGTCTTTGCCGATCAGGTATTTGTGGAAGTTCCAGCGCGGGAGCTGCGTGTCGCCCAGCTCCTCGGCGATCCATTTGTAAAACGGGTGGCGTTCGGCGCCGATGATGTCGACCTTGCCGGTCATCGGGAAGGTGACGTGATATTTCGTGTCGCAGAACGCGCCTATGTCTTCTTCGCTCGCGCTTTCTTGCTGGCCGAAATCGTTGCACGGCACGCCGAGAATGACGAGGCCCTTCTTCGCCTTCGATTCATAGAGCGCTTCGAGATCGCGATATTGCGGCGTCAGTCCGCACGCGCTCGCGACGTTCACGACAAGCAC
>CAZXNY010000353.1:0-3221 GCA_964642205.1 uncultured Caulobacteraceae bacterium | reverse complement strand
GCTACGACGATCTGGTGAACGGCAAGGAAGAGAAGATCGACGTCTCCAAGGTCGATGTCTCCATGAACGGGATCGAGCTGCAGGACCGCGAGTTCATCGCCGCGATCCGCGAGAAGCGCGAGCCGAATGCGAGCGTCGCGCAGGTGCTGCCGGCGATGCAGACGCTCGACCGGCTGGAAAAGAGCCTCGCCTAGGGTTCCCGTTGCGCGCGCCGCTTGGGGCGCCTAAGAGGCGTGCCATGACCACGCGCGCGCTCGGCCCCTTCACCGTTTCGTCCATCGGCTTGGGGTGCATGAGCCTTAGCCATGCGTACGGGACGCCGCCGGATGCGGCTTATGGCGCGCGCCTGCTCAATCGCGCGCTCGACATCGGCCACACGTTTCTCGATACGGCGGCGGTCTACGGGCTCGGCGCCAACGAGACGCTGATTGGCGAAACGCTAAAGGGGCGGCGGGGCGAATTCACGCTCGCGTCGAAATGCGGGATTTGGCGCACGCCGGACGGAAAGCGCGAGATCAACGGCTCGCCGCAAGCGATCCGCGCCGTTTGCGAAGAGAGTTTGAAGCGCCTGCAGACCGATGTGATCGATCTCTATTATCTGCATCGCGTCGATAAGAAGACGCCGATCGAAGACAGCGTCGGCGCGCTCGCCGATCTGGTGCGCGAAGGCAAGATCCGCACGATCGGGCTCTCGGAATGTTCGGCCGCGACGCTGCGGCGCGCGCACAAAGTGCATCCGGTGACGGCCGTGCAAAGCGAGTATTCGCTGTGGACGCGCAACCCGGAAGTCGCGGTGCTCGACGCATGCCGCGAGCTGGGCGTGACGTTCGTGGCGTTCTCGCCCGTGGCGCGCGGCTTTCTGGCAGATGGCGTGCGGGATATGGCCGCGCTGCCGCCGGGCGATTTGCGCCAACAGATGCCGCGCTTCATGGGCGAGGCGTTCGCAGTGAACCTCGCGCTTCTGGACAAGTTCCGCTCGTTCGCGCGCGACAAGGGCGCAACGCCAGCGCAGGTGTGTCTGGCGTGGTTGCTGCAGAAGGTGCCGCACATCGTGCCGATCCCTGGCACGGCGAATATTGCGCATATGGAAGAAAATTTCGCCGCGCGTGAGTTGGTTTTGAGCGATGGCGACATCGCGGCGCTCAACGACATGATCAACACGCGCACAGTGACGGGCCATCGCTACAGCGCGGCGCAGCAGGCGGACATCGACACCGAGGAGGTCGCGGCATGAGCGTCGAAGGCGTGGCGGCGATGCTGCCGGTGGACGATGTCGCGGCCGCCGCAAAAACGTGGGAGGCGCTGCTTGGCGTTGCGCCGACGTTTGTCGATGGCGATCGCTGGGCCCAGTTCGATGTGGGCGGGCGGCGCATTGCTCTCGCGGGCTCGGATAAAGTGTCGGACAAGGCGGGCGTGATGCTGAAGGTCAGCGACGTGACGGCTGCTCGAGCCGCCGCTGTAGCTGCGGGGCTTGAAGCAACAGCGCTGCAAGAAGGGCCGCACGAAATCCGCTGCGTCGTGAGCGCGCCCGGCGGGCCGGTCGTACTCTACGCGGCCAAGCCGAAAGCCTAGGGCGCGGCGTTTGCTTGCGTGGCGGCGTACTCTTCTGCGGTGCGAAGCAGGCGAATGACGTTGCCGCCCCAAATCTTCGCGATGTCTTCCTGTGAATAGCCGGCGGCGACGAGTCGCTCGGTGACGCGCGGGATTTGCGAGATGTCGTTCATGCCGGCGACGCCCCCGCCGCCATCCCAATCGGCGCCGATGCCGACATGGTCAGGGCCGATCAGCGCCAGCACGTGCAGCAGGTGGCGCATGTAGTCTTCGAAGTCGGCTTGCGGCGCGGGATATTGCTGCTCGATTGCGATCCGCTCGGTGTCGTAGCGCGCCAATTGCTCGACGTTCAGACTTTCAAGCGGGCCGTAGCGTGCGCGGAGCGCCACCATGGCTGCCTGACGCTCGGGCGCTGGCGGAAGTTCGCGCAGATACGCGCCGAGCGCGTTCACTTGGATGACGCCGCCCTTTTCCGCGAGCCGCTGGAGGCGCGCGTCATCGATGTTGCGCGGGTGCATGTACACAGCGCTCGGGCCGGAATGCGACAGGATGATCGGCGTCGCGGAAAGCTCGAGCGCCTGATCGAACGCGGCGTCCGAGGCGTGCGAGAGATCCACGATCATACCGAGGCGGTTGGCTTCGCGGATGAGGTCGCGGCCGCTGGGCGAAAGCCCGTTCCATTGCGGACCGGCGCGATCGGTGGCGCTGTCGGCGAAGTCGTTGTTGAGCGTGTGCACCGGGCCGATCATCCGCAGGCCACGCGCATACCAAGCTGGCAGCAGATCGAGCCGGCCTGTCAGCGGATACGAGTTTTCGACGCTGATGTAGACGACGCGCTTGCCGGAAGCGGCGATGCGGGCGGCGTCGTCAGCGCGGAGTGCCAGTTCGAACGCGCCGGCGTTTTGCTCGATCATCGTGTGGATCGAGGCTAGGCGCGCGGAGGCCGCCGCAAGCGCGCGCGCATTGCCTTCAGGCGTGCGCGGTCCCTGCGGCGTGAACACAACCCAGAAGCCGCCATCGAGCCCGCCCTCGATCATGCGCGGCAGGTCGACCTGGCTCACGTCTTCCGGGAACGTGTGCCGATCCGTGATCGTCCAGCCCGGGCGCGCGAAATGCGCGGGCGTATCGAGGTGCGTGTCGAGCGTCAGGATGCGCTCATGGAGCGCGCGGGGATCGGTTGCGCAGGCGGCAAGGCCGGACAGCATCGCGGCCGCCGCCGCCGCACCGAGAAGTTTCTTCACGCCCTGCGCTCCATTCTGGATTCGCAACGCTAGCCTCAGCGCGCGGCGCTCGTCCAGTTGCGCACCAGACTTTCGAGGACCGAAAGCGGCGTTGGCGCGCTGGTCAGCACGAGATCGTGAAACGCCTTGATGTCGAACCGCTCGCCCATCGTCGTGCGCGCTTCTTCGCGTATCCGGTGAATGGCTTGCCGGCCGACCATGTAGCCGCACGCTTGGCCAGGCCACACGGCATAGCGCTCGATCTCGGTCGCGACGGACGATTGCTGATCGCCCGTCGCTTCCATCATCGATTGGATTGCCTGCTCGCGCGACCAGCGCATGTGGTGCATGCCGGTATCGACGACGAGGCGCGAGGCGCGGAACACGGCCGATTGCAAATAGCCGAGGCGGCCGAAGGGATTGTCGGCGTACATGCCCATCTCGTCGGCG
>CAZXNY010000352.1:0-3235 GCA_964642205.1 uncultured Caulobacteraceae bacterium | reverse complement strand
GGCAGCCACGCCGTTGCGCGCGCCACGTTCGACAACGCCGGCCAGCGTCAGGAAATCATCTACGATCTGGTGTGGGAGAACGAAGCCTGGCGCGTCGACAACATCCGCGCCGATGGCTGGAATCTGGTGCAAGTCGCCGAGGGAAACCCCGAGCCGTAGGCGCCTAGCGCACCTTCAGCTCGCCGAGCGTCATGAACACGACCGGCCCTTCCGTCGGCCCGCGATACGCGCCGCTCGCGGCGTTCACTTTCGCGGCGACGGCCGTCATCCGCCAAGCTTCCGCTTCGGTGCAGCGCACGGTGCGGTCGGTCAGTTCCGCGACGTTGTGCTTGTCGCCGAACCAGCGCGTGCGCTCGGCGTCGCCGCGCAGGCGCGTCTGCACGCTCGGGTGATCCCAGCCCCAGGTGAAAATCTCATTCTTCGGATTCCAGGAGCCCACGATCTGGATCGGCGCGGTCACGAGCGCGCCATCGGTGCGGTCGAACCGGATGATCCCCTGGTCCTGATCGACCGTCCATTGCGACGCCGCGAGTTTGAAATCGCGCGCCAGCCGCGATTGGCGCCAGGCGAGGTCGACCCATGCCTGCGCCCAGTACGTGTCGACGTTCACTTCCTCGCCGCCCCACGGGCGCGCCAAGGCCGTCGTCTTCGCGGTCGGCTTGATCAGCTTATTGATCCATCCCATCGCGCGTAACGGTCGTGTCCGGATGTGGAGAAAGTGTGGAGAAGTCCGATACACACTTTCTCGCGCCGCGTGAATCCCCCGGTTCCGCAGGCCTCAATTGGGCTCGTCGCCCACCTTCCGCCCGCCCCGGCCGATCACCAGCGCCTTGATCAGCCCGCGCAGCGTCTTGACCTCCTGTTCGGTCAGCCGCGCGCGCAGGAACAGCGAGCGGATGTTGCGCTTCATCAGAGGCGTCTTGTCCGGCGGGTGGAAGAAGCGGCCACGCTCCAACTCCGATTCGAGATGCGTGAACATGGCGTCGAGATCGGCCTGTGTGGCCGGCGGGCTCACAGCATCACGGAACCATTCGGGCGCGCTGGTCTCCTGGCGCCCGAGGCCCCACGTGAACGCAAAGAGCGCCACCGCCGTCGAAAGGTTGATCGAAGGAAAACCCGGATTGACCGGGTACGTCACGATCGCGTCGGCGCGCGCGACCTCGTCGCTATCGAGCCCGGAAGCTTCGGGCCCAAACAGCACAACCGGCTTTTCGCCCTGCGCGAGCGCTGCCCGAATGTTCGCGGCAGCTTCTGCCGGCCCCCACACCGGCTTTTCCAGGTAACGCGGCCGTGCCGTCGCCGCGACGACGAGGGTTGCGTCCGCCAGCGCCGCATCGAGGCTCCAATCGAGCTGCGCGCGCTCCAGCACCACATCGGCGCCGGAGGCGACAGCAAACGCCTTCGGGTTGGGCCAGCCGTCACGCGGCTCCACGATCCGCAAGCCGCAAAGCCCAAAGTTTAGCATCGCGCGCGCCACCGCGCCGATGTTCTCGCCCATCTGCGGGCGCGCGAGCACGATCTTCGGCCAATCCTCCATGATTGGGGCGGGCATGTCGGGCGCGCGGGTCATGAAACCGTGCTAGCCTCCGGAAGCGATGTGGGGAAGCTGGCGTGATGACCAGCGTCACAGCGCCCGTGGGCGATCCGTGCGCCAATTGCGGAGATCATCCTGGGGAGCCGCCGCGATGACCGACGTGTTCATCTCTTACGCGCGTAACGATCGGAACGAAGTGCGTTACATCGCGCACGCCCTCACCGCCGAAGGTTTCTCGGTGTGGTGGGATCCGGAGATCAAGCCCGGCAAAAAGTGGAACGACGTGATCCGCCGCTCGCTCGACAGCGCGGCAGTCGTGCTGACGTGCTGGACGCCGGCGTCGGTCAAATCACAATGGGTCGTCGCGGAAACAAACGCCGGCCATCAGCGCGACATGCTCGTGCCGGTGCTGCTGAAGAATTCGCATCCGCCGATCCCGTTCAACATGATGCAGGCGCCGGACCTCACGCGCTGGCGCGGCAACGCGAACGATCCTGAATGGCGCGCAGTCCTCGCCGAAGTGCGCCGCCTTGTTGAGCGCAAGCGCCGCGCCGCGGTCGCAGCGCCGCCGCCAAGCGATGCGGAAGGCCGCGTGTTCGATGGCCGCGCGACACACGCGTCATCGGCGCAAAGCTATCGCATCTCACGCACGCAAGGCCGCATGGGGCCGCGCATCGGGCAATTCGTCCTCGGCACGGTCGTGATCGGCGCGGTGCTGACGGCGGGCCTTTGGGCCGGCGAATACGCGATGCGCAGCCCGTCAGCGCCCGCGCCCGCAACAAGCGTGGCGCCGCCGAGTGCGGCGCCGACGCCGACAGAAATCGTCGCGCCGCCTGCACCAGCGCCGGCAACCTCTGTTTCCGTTTCCGAGCCAGAACCCGCGCGGCCACGTCCAACGCCGCAGCCGCAGCCGGCGACGCCAACCCCAATTTCGACGCCCGCAACGCCAACGCCGGTGCGCGAAAATTTTCCCGAGGACATCGCGGCAGTGGATTCTTGCGCGACGCAAATCGCGCGCGCCTGCCCGCAATCGCGCGGACAATCCCCGTTCTTCTTCTCCAACAATCGCCGCATCTCGAATGAGGAGCGCCGCTTCCTCTCCGCGCTTAGCATTGATGCGCGTACCGTGACTCCAGCGACGGTCGCGCAGTGCGACGCGGCGATCGCACGCCTCTCCCGGCGCAGCGCCCCCGTGGGTTTTGATCGCGCCTGTCAGAGCGTGATCTTCCCAGGCGATATCTTCCGCCCGCACGAGCCAACCGCTCCAGCGACGGCGCCAAGTTCTGGAACCACGACGACGACGCCCGGCACGACAACCGGGACGACACGTCCGCCGGTCACCGCCGGAACCACCGCGCCGCCCGCAACGTCAACCGGCGTCAGCCCCGGCGTGATTTACCGCGAAGGCGCCAGTTTTTCGACCGCAACGCGCCCAGCCGAGCCGGTCATTCGCTGAGCCATGCGCGCGTTCAAGGCAGAGTTCTGGCCCTGAGCTTGCGCGGGCGCGGCGCGGCCCCTACCAAACCGCCCAAATCGCGGCGCTGGCCGCGCGCGGGAGCTCACGTACATGGCGAAGATCAAGGTCGATAATCCGGTCGTCGAGATGGACGGCGATGAAATGACCCGGATCATCTGGGCGCTGATCAAGGACCGCCTGATCCACCCCTATCTCGATATCGACCTGAAATATTATGACCTCGG
>CAZXNY010000351.1:0-3243 GCA_964642205.1 uncultured Caulobacteraceae bacterium | reverse complement strand
CGAGCATCCAAAGCACGCGTTGCGACCGCGAATTGTTCAAGTGATGGACGATGACCGACACGCCGGCGCTCCCGAAAAATGGGCGCGGCCATGGCCCCTGCCCCTCACCCTGGAAATAGGTCGGAGGGGCTAGAAACTCAATGAATTGTAGCGTCTGCTACGCCAAATTTGTGTCAGCAGCGCGCGTTTGCGGTTCGGTTACGCGCGTTGCGCCAGGGTGAGCGCGATGTGTGCGTTTGTTTATGTGCTGCGCGAGGTGGACGGGCCGCGGACCTACGTGGGCTGGACCAACGATCTCGCCGCGCGCCTCGCCAAACACAATGCCGGCGCGGGCGCACGGACGACGCGCGGGCGGCAATGGGTGCTGATCTACGCTGAGCGCCTAGCAACACGCGCAGAGGCGATGTCGCGTGAGGTTGGGCTGAAGCGCGACCGGAATTTCCGCGCGCAGTTGCGCGCCGCTTAGCTCCCGGGGATTGGCGGGCACGTCATGATCTCGACGCCCGCGCCCGGGAAGATCGCGAAGTGCGGATGGTTCTTGAACATCTGCGCGGCGGCTTCGTGCGAGGGCGCATCGACGATCACGTAGCCAGCGAGCATGTTCACAGCGTCTTCGACGCCGCTGTTGGAGACGCGTTTGGTTTTACCGAGCGGGCCGCCGTTATCGACGATGTGCGCGGCGTGCTTGGCGCCCCAGTCCATCCACGCTTGCATGCCGGCCGCTTCACGCTTGCCGCGCTCTTCGTCGCTCAGCGCATTCCATTGCGCGCGCTGCGGGCCATCGGGGCTGCCGATGTAGACGGCGAGGAATTTTGGCATGTGGTATCTCGCTCGAATAAATCCCTCATTCCGGCCGGAGCCGCGTAGCGGCGCAGAGCCGGAACCCAGAGCAAACGCGCCGCATGTGGTCCCTGGGTTCCGGGAATCGCTTTGCGATCCCGGAATGAGGGCAGGTGGGTCTAGGCGGCGTAGTTCAGCTTCAACCCCGGCTTAGGCCAACGCGCCTTGATCAGTTTGCCGGTGCCCGAGAGCGTGATGATCGCGTCGCGCATATCGGCGCCGCCGAAGCAGATGTTGGTGACGAGGAGATCCGGGAACGCCGTGTGCGTGGAGACGCCTGCGGGCGTGATGGTGGTGATCCCGCCGTTGAGGATCGTCGCGATGCACACATCGCCATCGGCCTGCACAGCGAGGCTGTCGAAATAAACGTGGTTCGGTTGCGTGCACACGCACCGCCCGCCCGCGCCGAGGCCGCCGGGCGCGATCTGGCCGGGCGCGGTCACATCGAACGCCCAAAGCTTCGAGGTTTGCGTCTCAGCCGCATAGACGACTTTCTCGTCGGGAGAGAGCCCAACGCCATTGAGGCCGACGAAGCCATACGCAAGTTCGGTGAGCGAGGAGCCATCGGGCTTGGCGTAATAGAGGCCGCCATTGTCTTGGTGGCGCGCATAGCCTTTGCCGAGATCGGTGAAGTAGAAGCCGCCTTGTTTATCGAACACGAGATCGTTCGGGCCGGAGAGTTTATGCTCACCGATCTTATCGTAGAGGCGATCGACTCTGCCGGTCTTGAGATCGACGCGCTCGATGCGGCCAGTCGTGTAATCGTGCGCGGCGTGGCCGGGGATGAGAAGCCCCTGCACGTTCGACCATTCGAAGCCGCCATTGTTGGTGACGTAGACCGCGCCATCGGGGCCGAGCGCTGCGCCGTTCGGGCCGCCGCCGAGCTTCGCGATGACTTCGGTCTTGCCATTCCACACGCGGGTGAGCGTTTGGCGCTTGATCTCGACGAGGATGATCGAGCCATCGGCCATCGCGATCGGGCCTTCGGGAAACTCAAGGCCCTCGGCCAGAACTTCGAACTCCATGCGCGCGCTCCTCGTCGTTGGCGCGGAGCTTAGTGCGGCGCGCGCCAATGGGAAGCGTGACGCACGGTTAGAGCCCGTTATGCGTCCCGTCGCAGAGCGGCGCGTCGCCGGTTTGCTTGCAGCGGCAGAACCAGACTTCTTCGGTGGCGGGCGCAGTCCAGACCAGCGGCTCGATGCCGGTGCCGGCGTGCGATTCATCGCAGATCGGCTGCTTCTTGGAGAGCCCGCACGCGCACCAGCGATATTTACGGCCCGCGGTGACCTCGATGCCGATGGGCGATTTTTCCGCGATCGTGGGTTTGGTCATGCGTCTGTCTCCCCTTGTTGTTGTTGGCGTCAGCGCGCGTAGTTCAAACGATGTCCCGCGTCCGGCCAGCGCGTTTTGAGGAGCGCGCCTTTGCCCGAGGCCGTGATGTACGCGTCCTTCATATCCGCGCCGCCGAAGCAGATGTTGGTGACCATGTTGTCGTCCACCGGCGTGGTTCGTGTGCTGCCGCCGGGCGAAAATGTCGTGACGCCGTGCGCGATGGAGGCGACGCAGACATCGCCGTTGGCTTGCACCGCAAGGCTGTCGAGAAAGGCGCGATCTGGCGCGGTGCCCAGGAGGCGCCCGCCGCGGCCGCCTTTGGCGATCTTGCCGGGCGCTTCGAGATCGAACGCGATGACGCGGCCAGTGAACGTCTCTGCGGCATAGACAACCTTCTCATGGGGCGAGAGTCCGACGCCATTGTAACCCGTGCCGCCGAATGTCGCTTCTTCGATCAGCGAGCCATCGGTCTTCGCGTAGTAGATTCCGCTGCGCGCGCGCGTGCGGCGCTGCTGTTTGCCGAAATCGGTGAACCAGAAGCCGCCTTGCTTATCGAACACGAGATCGTTCGGCGCCGAGAGATGGTGTTCGCCGATGCTCTCGTACACGCGCTCGAACTTGCCGGTGGCGAGATCGACGCGCTCGATGCGGCCAAGCGTTTCAGGTTGCCCCTCGACGCCGCGCACCGGTGAGCCGCCGCCATTGTTGGTGACGTAAAGCGCGCCGTCGGGGCCAAGCGCCGCGCCGTTCGGGCCGCCGCCGATCGCGCACACAGTTTCGGTTTTGCCGTTCCACACACGCGTGATGCGCCCAGTGGTGATTTCGGTGACGATGACTGAGCCGTCTTCGAACGCGACGGGCCCTTCGGGAAAGCCGAGACCTTCAGCCAGAATTTCCATCGGCGCGCTCCCTTTTGTTGTTCTGTTGCTCCCCCGTTTACGGGGGAGCTGTCATGCCGCCAAGCGGCATGACTGAGGGGGCATGCGCGACGTCTCGCCCCCTCCGTCGCGCGGACCCGCGCCACCACCCCCCAGAACCGGGGGGGAAAATCGGGAGCGCACCCCCCCCCAC
>CAZXNY010000350.1:0-3250 GCA_964642205.1 uncultured Caulobacteraceae bacterium | reverse complement strand
TTGGGCGAGCCGGGCAGGGGCTCGACGCCTTCGTCCACCTTGATGCCGGGGATCGAGCCGGCGTCGGTGATCAGCTTCACCAGCGGCGTGCCGTCCGCTGCGTTCTGCCAGATCGTCTCGTCATAGAGGATGACGCCCGAGACGTACTTCATCGCGTCCTTGGCCGAGAACATCAGCGTGCGGTAGTCGCGCCGGTTCGGCTCGGTGTTCTCGACGTTGATGGCGTCAAACCGTTTGCCGATCGTGCCGGTAGATTCGTCCGCCGCGAGAATGCCGCGCCCAGGCGCGACCATCGCTTCGGCGACTTTGTTCAAAGCGTCGAGATTCATGTGCTGCCCCAATGCAAAAGTACGGCGCGGGCGCCGCTATTCCTCGTTCTTGTAAATGCGCACCAGCTTATCGAGCATCTTCAGCGCTTCGCCACGTTCGCGCTGGAACGTGTTGCGCCCGATGATCGAGCCATTGCCGCCGCCGTCGCGAATGTCGCGTGCGTCTTGGTAGACAGCGTCCGCGCCCTTCGCGGCGCCGCCAGAGAACACCACAATGCGCCGGCCGTTGAACGAAGCTTGCACGACGTGCGCAACGCGCTTGGCCTGCGTCGACCAATCGCCGCCTTCGTAGACCTTCTTGGCGTCCTTCTGCTCGATGTGCTCGCTCGGCAGCTTCACCTTGATGATGTGCGCGCCCAGAAGCGCGGCCATGTGCGCCGCATAGGCGCCGACATCGAGCGCGAGTTCGCCTTCCTTGGTCAGCATGCCGCCGCGCGGATAGGACCAGATCACCGTCGCGATGCCGACCGACTTTGCCTCGGCTGACATTTCGCGGATTTCTTCCATCATCTCGAACACGTCGTCCGAGCCCGGATAGATCGTAAAGCCGATCGCCGCGCACCCAAGCCGCAGCGCGTCTTCCACGCCGCCCGTCATCGCTTGGTTGATTGAGGTCGCCCACGAGTTGGACGAGTTGACCTTGAGGATCGTCGGGATCTGCCCGGCGAACGCATCGGCGCCGGCTTCCAGCATGCCGAGCGGGGCGGCGTAGGCGGAAAGGCCAGCGTCGACCGCGAGCTGGTAATGGTAGTGCGGATCATATGCCGGCGCGTTGACGGCGAAGCTCCGGGCCGGGCCATGCTCGAAGCCCTGGTCCACTGGCAGGATGATCAGCTTGCCCGTGCCGCCAAGGCGCCCCTGCGTGAGGATGCGGGCGAGGTTCGCCTTGGTGCCGGGGTTGTCGCTCTCGTAGTTGGCGAGAATCTTCTTCACGATCGGCGTGAAGGACATGTTCGCTCCTCTGGGAAACCTGTTTGCACGATCGCGTAGCAGACGGCTCCGCACCTGCAAATTGTGTTCGCGCGCGTCGCGCTGACGCGGCGGGCCTAGCCCCCAGAAACGTGCGCCGCGGGGCTACTCGGCCGGGCGCTCCAGCGCCTCGCGGGCCCGCCGCCAGCGCCGCTCGGCCATCTCATGGTTGACGCCCAGCACGGCCGCCATCGCCCCTGCGAACACCACGGCGATCCAGAACCAGTCGATCGGCAGGTCGCCGCCTTGGCTCAGCACGAGCGGCCACGTGATCGGAATTGTGATCGTCATGGCGCTTTAGTCCTCCAGGTCGCCCAGCACGTGCCGGGCCCACAGGTGCAGCGCGATCAGAAACATGGCGCAGAACGCGAGCCGCAGCGCCGATTCCGCGTCCGTCGTTTTCGCGACCAGCGGCTGCAGGAACCCGGCAAGAAAGATCCCGAGCCCGATCGCGTTGATCGATGTCGCGCTCAGCTCCCGCCGCCGGTTGCGCGCGACCTTCGCTACGAGCGCGGGCGCAAGCGCTTCACGCCGCAAGCGCGCGGCGCGCAGCGGGTGGCGGCGCGCCGGCCGTTGCGGCCCGCCGCGCAGCGTGCCGCCGCCAAACCGAGTCTTGACGGATTCGACGGGCAAGATGCGCGTGCGCGATTGCGGTGGGGCGGGTTGAGGCGCTGCTGGTTCAGCTTCAGCGTCCTCGTCTTCCGCGAGCGCTTCTGTAGCGGCCGCTTCTTCTTCAGGACTGCTCTCGGGCGCCGCCGGCTCGGCCGGCGCCTTCGGTTGCTCGATGCTCTGCGCTTGCGCCATGCGCGCGCTCTCCCGCCAAAGAGAGCCCCCGCGGTAATGATTGCACAGCGCGCGCCGGTTTCAACGCAACGCGTTCAATCTAACGGCGGTTTAATATCGCAGTTTCAATGCTTCCACGCCGGGGAGGGCCTTGCCTTCCATCCATTCGAGGAACGCGCCGCCCGCCGTCGAGACGAAGGTCAGCTTGTCGCCGACGCGCGCGTGATTGAGCGCCGCGACGGTATCGCCGCCGCCCGCAACCGCGATGAGCTTGCCGCTTTGCGCGCGCTGCGCCGCATGCTCGGCGACCGCATTTGTCGCCGCATCGAAGGGCGGCGTTTCGAACACGCCGAGCGGGCCGTTCCAGATCAGCGTCGCGCTCGCGTCGATCGCGGCGTTGATCGCCGCGATGCTCCTCGGTCCGCAATCGAAGATTTTCTCGGCCGGCGTCACGCTCTCGCTTGTGAGATCGCGCACCTTCGTCGGCGCGCCGGAGGTGAGCGTCTCGGCGACCACGGCGTCGAGCGGCAGGAGGATCTTGCAGCCGGACTTATCCGCCGCGGCCAAGATCGCCTTTGCGGTTTCAGCGAAATCCTTCTCGCACAACGAGCCGCCAACTTCCCGGCCCTGCGCGTAGAGGAACGTGTTCGCCATCGCCCCGCCGATCACCAGCGTGTCGAGCTTGCCGACGAGATTTTGCAGCAGCTCGATCTTGGTCGAGACCTTCGCGCCGCCGACGATGCCGATCACGGGCCGCCTCGGCGCGCCAAGCGCGGCCTCCAGCGCGTCGAGTTCTTGCTCCATCTGCTTGCCTGCGTAGGCGGGCAGCAGCTTCGCAAGTCCTTCCGTCGAGGCGTGCGCGCGGTGCGCCGCGGAGAACGCGTCGTTCACATAAAGATCGCCGAGCGCGGCGATTTCCTTCGCAAGCGCTGGGTCGTTCTTTTCTTCACCCGCGTGGTAGCGCGTGTTTTCAAGCAGGATCACGCCGCCAGCGGGGAGCTTGCCGATCGCGCTCTTCGCGGCGTCCCCGACGCAATCATCCGCGAACGCGACCGGCGCGCCGAGCAGTTTCGCGAGCGCTGGCGCGACGGGCGCGAGCGACATTTCCGGCACGCGCTTGCCCTTCGGCCGATCGAAATGCGCGAGCAGTGCGACCTTCGCGCCCTTTG